>NZ_RQFY01000003.1 GCF_004769555.1 Leptospira koniambonensis
TCGATTTTATTTCTTATAATCCCTTCAATCGTGATAGGAGATGAGATTGTTGTAATCGGTAAAATTGTTAATATTCGAGAGAATCCTAGTATTTCAGGGAAGGTAATAGCTTCAGTTGCTATCGGAGATAGTTTGAATGAGATAGCCGAAACGGCCACTTTTGAGGTTATTGATAATCGAAGAGCAAAATGGTATAAGGTAAGTAAGAACAATATAATAGGATGGATCTTTGGAGGGTATACTTCGAAGTTTACATCGCTTAATACAGAAGATTTGATAAAGATAGGAAGGGAACTGGTTAAAAGAAACCCTATATTTGCTAAGAATATATCTAAGAGGATTTTATCCGAACCGTCAGTTGAGTTACATTATGGTCCAGATACTATATCCTCCCATGGCGAAGGAAAAACAATTAGTCGAATTGCTGACTGTTATATTAGTGGATTTCAGGATTTTGAATCTGCCGATAAGAATAGCTTAATAGAGAATATTCGTAAAGCTGTTCAAGGAAACGATGCTAAGCTATTAGCAAGTTATGGAAGTTGCGATATGAGTGGAGCAATATGCAACTCGGGTGTTTGGTTTGATAGCTCGAAGGAAGCCCTTATCAGTCATATTTTTAAGAAGATTTCTACGCATAATTTGAAAGTTGTTATAGGATCACAGAGCTTAGAATATACTTTCGGAGATAAAAGCCTTCAATTCGAGTTTAGAAAAACAGATGTGCATAACTGGAACTGGACGGGTGTTTGTTTTTCTAACAATATTTTCGACTAAGCGCAACTATCGTCTAACTATCGGTGCCTCCTCTCCGCTCGGGGCTTGCTAACGCAACCCGCTCGCTTGGGCTTCGCCACATT
>NZ_RQFY01000004.1:1867500-2035519 GCF_004769555.1 Leptospira koniambonensis
GCATTGGCAGCACTACGGTTCATCCCCACATGCGTGGAGAATAGGTGATCTCTGCTTCTACTTCTGTTCGAGCAAGCGGTTCATCCCCACATGCGTGGAGAATAGTGGGTGATCCCCATTTTTAAACCATTGCGTAGCGGTTCATCCCCACATGCGTGGAGAATAGCTGGATAGGTAGGGTTAGGGAAGATCATAGAACGGTTCATCCCCACATGCGTGGAGAATAGCCGCTATTCCTTCTCTACATTCCAGAAACGTTCCGGTTCATCCCCACATGCGTGGAGAATAGCAGAAATATTCCCTCTGACAGTTTACAGAATCCGGTTCATCCCCACATGCGTGGAGAATAGTTTAAAATATTCTTTTCGAATAGTTTCATCCACGGTTCATCCCCACATGCGTGGAGAATAGTCCGCGCACATTAAAACAGTCATGGGTGATACGGTTCATCCCCACATGCGTGGAGAATAGTATGAATTTGATGGCGGCGATAACGATTCGATCGGTTCATCCCCACATGCGTGGAGAATAGAGATCTTCCATATTGGAAGCATCAGAGATTCTCGGTTCATCCCCACATGCGTGGAGAATAGGAACAGAAAAAGGAATAGATGCACTCGCCTGACGGTTCATCCCCACATGCGTGGAGAATAGACAAAAGAGGGCTTCAGGAAATAAATAGATGGCGGTTCATCCCCACATGCGTGGAGAATAGTTATTTACCTTTTCCTTTTCCTTTTCCTTTCACGGTTCATCCCCACATGCGTGGAGAATAGGGGCGACGATTGGTTTACTGATCTTGTGATTCCGGTTCATCCCCACATGCGTGGAGAATAGGTTTCGTTTGCAACAGGTCATGAAGGCGGACGCGGTTCATCCCCACATGCGTGGAGAATAGGGATACGCATTTCTGTAAATACCCAAGCTAATCGGTTCATCCCCACATGCGTGGAGAATAGTATCTATGAAGGTGATATTGTAAGGTGTGATGCGGTTCATCCCCACATGCGTGGAGAATAGAAGATACGCACAGCACGTTTAGGGAAACGAGTCGGTTCATCCCCACATGCGTGGAGAATAGACAACCTCAAACATATAACGATAATGAGAAACCGGTTCATCCCCACATGCGTGGAGAATAGTTTTGAAGATAGATGAGTCAAGAGCTGATTGGCGGTTCATCCCCACATGCGTGGAGAATAGAGATGAAGAAGGAATCCCAGATTTAAACATTCCGGTTCATCCCCACATGCGTGGAGAATAGCACCAGGTCTATATCTATCCTCAAAACTATCCCGGTTCATCCCCACATGCGTGGAGAATAGTTATTTTCATGGAAGTTTTGGACACTATCATACGGTTCATCCCCACATGCGTGGAGAATAGCACTACCGTAAGCATAGCCACAATTTCATTGTCGGTTCATCCCCACATGCGTGGAGAATAGAGCAGCTAGATATTCGTGCCATGAATATAACTCGGTTCATCCCCACATGCGTGGAGAATAGGAAGGTGAGATTTTACAAAGACCTTCTATTACGGTTCATCCCCACATGCGTGGAGAATAGTTAAAAAGAAACCTGCCGCTAACTTAGCAATACGGTTCATCCCCACATGCGTGGAGAATAGTTTGGGCTACGACATTAGCGGGTGTGCAATATCGGTTCATCCCCACATGCGTGGAGAATAGCGCAAAAGATTTGATCTCTCCATTGCTCCTTGCGGTTCATCCCCACATGCGTGGAGAATAGTTTCTGGGACAGATGGAATGCTACTAATTTAGCGGTTCATCCCCACATGCGTGGAGAATAGTTGGCCTGCTTTTGAAAATCGGACAGAACTTGCGGTTCATCCCCACATGCGTGGAGAATAGCCAACGCCGCACCATTCGCATTTCTGTGCGGCGGTTCATCCCCACATGCGTGGAGAATAGAGGATCTGTAGAAGGAACTCCATCTTCATATTCGGTTCATCCCCACATGCGTGGAGAATAGGAGTCAGAAATGAACTACCGGCCAATAACTGACGGTTCATCCCCACATGCGTGGAGAATAGTCGAAGGACTTCAATATGGATAAACCGTGTCCGGTTCATCCCCACATGCGTGGAGAATAGATAATTTGGCTTAAGGGTCAGGAAAAATTATACGGTTCATCCCCACATGCGTGGAGAATAGTTGCACTCTTGCGAATTCCTGGTTTCTCTTGCCGGTTCATCCCCACATGCGTGGAGAATAGGTATTCAAAACGATTGTCACATGTTTCTGGGCCGGTTCATCCCCACATGCGTGGAGAATAGTCTAAAAGATTGATTTTAAACATTTTGCCACCGGTTCATCCCCACATGCGTGGAGAATAGGAATCAGATCTATATCTCTATGGTCGAAATATCGGTTCATCCCCACATGCGTGGAGAATAGTTTTCAGAAACGTCTACAATTCCACCAGTTGGCGGTTCATCCCCACATGCGTGGAGAATAGGCTAAGAACTTGTATAGGAAAATTGAATATTATGTCTATTGAATTATTCTTTATCGTTATCTAATTCTGAAGAAAGGGAATCTGCTTTTGAACGAAAAAAATCTTCAAGACTTAAGAATGGAGAAGGAGATTCGGTCGCCGTTTCAGAACTTTCCTTTACTTCATCCGAGTCTTTCTGGCTTGCTTTTGGATCAGGTTTCGCCATTAATAATAAGCCTTCAAATTCTACGATTTCTCTGGACGGATCCCCATTAGAGCGGATTACATATCCTTGTTCTGTATTGCTGGAATATAGCATTAATGCATCTGATTTCCATTCATCACATACTTTTTTCCAGATTTGGTCTCGAACCCTTGCCCCTACAGTTGCAACAAAAACGCCAGGTTTCAGTTCAATGGCTAATCGCGACATCTCTCCCCTCTGAGAAGTCTTCACCCTCTCCAGGATCAGTACTACCATAAATCAACTCCTTTGTATCGGGAATAATACGTTTTAATAATTTACTTTGTTTGAATTTATCTCTACATGCAAATCTTACTCTTCTTTCCACATTTGCAGTATCCTCGGAAACGATCTCGAAAGAGAGGGGTATGGTTAATTCGGCTTTGTAAAGATCTGCAATATCATATATGAATGAAAGTTGTTTGCCTGTATGAACGAAGCCGATCGCGGGAGAAAATCCTGCTTGCAAAATTGCTGCATGCACCACGCCATATAAACACGCATTTGCAGATGACAATGCACGATTTATTGGATCGCTGTAATCCCAGCTACTTTGATCGTACGAACGACTTTTCCACGGAACGCCTGTTTTTTCAGACCACTCTTTATAAATTTTACGGACTCTGGCTCCTTCCATTCCTCTGATTTGTTCGATCGAAGAATTAAGCGGAATTGCTTCGGAAAATCTGAATTGATACATTCTGCGGATTACCTTATCTCTTTCCGCTCTATCTCCGTACGCTTCGACTTGGCGAAGAAGGTTCCTTGCAGAATAGGTTCCGGTATATCCTGCGGAATAAAAACGAACACCGCCCTCTCCTGTCCATGCGAGTAGGCATCTACTTTCTGAAATTCTCTTGATAGCTTCATGAGTAATCGTAGTTCCTGGGCCGAGTAGTAGGAGGCATAAGGTCTCAATCGGTATCGGCACTACTTTGTCTAAATAATGATATCCAACTGATTTTTGAAATTGGTCGATCCTACCTTTTTCGAAATATAAGTAGGACCAATTGTCTTCGAATTTTGGGAGTTCCTGCAGATTTCGATTCGCCATAACGTTATACGCATCGGAATCGGACTCTTTGAATATTAGAAAAAAAATATAGGATTTACTTTTGGCTCTATATTCTAACAATATTTGTAAATAATTTTATTCTATATTGGTATATTCGATAAGGCTCATGGATACGCTTCTCGGATATCATGGCCTCGCTAATAGCAGCATTCCGCATCCGAAGGCTTTACCGGAGCCGATCCCTTTTGTATAAGCAGTTTTAAATTTCTCTGGATCGGTGATTTTGAGGATACCCGAGAAAGTAACGGTATGGATTTTAGGGATCGTATGCTTTTCTCTTTGCTTTGTTTTGGATGCCTGATTATTCCCACTGGATTCTATAATTGCATTCAATATTTCGAATCCATTATCGATTCCTCGTCTAGATAGCCATTCCAATTGGTCTTGCTCCTTGTATATTCCGACCTTTTTAGATTTTAATTTTTCCCTTTGTTCTTTACTTACGATTTTGATCAGTTCTTCCAGTTTTACCTTTCCTTCCAAATATAAGTTTTGATTTGAATGATCACATTTTTCAGGATAATTTTTCAATTCGTCTCTAAATAAACTACGATAGTCTTTTTGCTTCTTAGTCGGATTGGCTACGACGGAAAATCGCAAAATCATACCGGTTTGTATAAATGTGGACGATATTTCTTTAATACTATATTGATCAGGGATATTTTCTAAAACTGAAAAATCTCCAAACGCGCTCTTCCAGTTCGGAACTTGAGTCGAGAATACTAAGATCCTTGGCCTAATTATACTTCCCGGATTGGCATTGGTATCGAATCTATATAGAAAAGGAGCCGATTCGGAATCCTTTTTTTCGAAATTTTCGGAAAAGGCCATCCAAAGTCTTTGGTGAATATGATAAGGATTGCGTATCCAATTCCGTGTGATTCGATTTCGGAGATCTAGTTTAAGTTCGGATAGATACATTTGGTTCTCCTACGCTTTTATTTCAACGACTGTCAGCTTCATAGTGACGTTAATAATTTTTCCGACTTATAAAACTCTTTTCTTTCGCCGAACTGCCATCGCTTACGACTTAATACGGTATCTCGGCGAGTTAGTATTTGATGGGATTCAGCTTCCGATTCATTTTCCCAAATATACTCTGTTATCTCATTCTGAAATGACGTTAGATCGTAAAAATAGGGAACCTTTGATTTTTCAAATTTTTCTTTTAGATTTTGCTCAAAAGTAGAAAAAGCCACAAATAGATTCTCTGCAATTACGAGTTGTTGAAATAAGGGTGAAGCGATAACGCAGGATTTTCTACCCAAATATAATGGGAATCGAGGAGACTTGAGCGCCTCTTCCATTTCATTGAGAAGCAATGAGCCTTTCCGTTTCCAAACGGAAACATCATAAAGAGCATCCGTATAATAGTCTCGAGAAGAAAGGATCGTGTTCAATTCCGCTTTTTCGCGTAGCTCATCTTTTCGAGTAGAATAGGTAATTTTACCCTTATTGGGCGGGGTTTGAATCGTATGATAATCTCGGAGCAATGTACCACGGCTCCAAACTTTCACCCCGAAATTGATGGAATCCGAAAGTTCTAAATGCTTTTCTTCCTCTTCTCTTTTGATACCCAATGCAGCAGCAATTAATCCTGTGATTGCCGACTTTGAAGGATACGAAAAGCTGTGTCGATTCTCACCTGTAGCAATGTCCCCCCATGAAGATAAGGGGCCGTAGAGTCGAAAAATTAAATATTCGTTCATTTTTAATCTTCCTGAATGAATTTAGAAATTGTTTCTAAATTCCCCTCCCCAGTTAGAACATTAAAGGAAAGCTCGTTATCAGAACATTTTCCGTATACCTTAGTGAAGTTCTCTTTAATTTTAAGAAGTTCTTGGATTGATTTTTCCATCAAGTTTGTATCCTCAATGGGTTGTAAGAATGCTGCATGTAAGGATCGAGGCTGCTGATTCCCTTTTTCCACAAGACAGTACATAGCCCGTGCTCGCGAAGCAAAGCTGTTTTGTTTTCCAGTTGGAGCTACAGTTGTACAAGTTTCGAGTAACGCTGCCAACGTTTTCTTTGATATCGATTCGTCCGAAAGATTTTTTTGCAACTGCTCTTGATCAATGCATATGTATAAATAAAAAAGACCGGCTCCAAATTCTGTGTCCCCAAGATGTCCTGCGCCTGCATCTACATCGTTTCTATTCAAATCATCGACCGCTGTGAAGAAGTCGTCTTCCACTGCGACTTTATGTACAGTAATTGCATGGGCAACTTGTACGGCCGCTTCCTTGTTAAATGCGGGTGAACTTGCTAACATTCGCCCAAACATGGCAATATCTACTCCAGTGTTTTCTTTTTTTAAAAGTCCAAGTTCTTCAGCATTTGGCTTTCTCTTCTCTCTGATTAGTTTTCCGATAAGCTCATTTATTTCTCTCAATTCTTCGGGACTGAAATGAGCTAATTGTTCAATTTCTAAATCGTTATTGGGAGAATCTTTTTTTTCTCCTTTCAGTTTGCCGAAAACATTTGCGATCGATTTTGCATAATCTTTGGCATCTTTTTCTTTGATTCCGCCTGCGATCAGTTTTTTGAAAATCTCTATCCCCATTTCTTTTGTGCGGGTCCCAATATAATCAGAAAGTTTTTCCTGAAAAACATCTGAGGTTCTCCAGGCTCGTTTCAAACTCTGAGAGGAAATTCGTAATCGATTGACTCCCCCTAAAATGGCAGTTTTGGGCCGATTCAAATCATCTCTATTTAAATTAGAGGGCGGATACGAAGTAAGTAAATGTAATTGTATAAATCTGCTCATTGGTTTTTTCCTTGGTCGGTTATATCATTTTCACTTTTAGTAGAAATTCCAGTTCCGTAATAATCGTAGGCCCATCTTTTCTTAACTGAGTCCCCCCAAAAATAGAGAGAGGAAAACAAATCGAGGATGTTCGCATTTCCATCCAGATGTTTAATAACTCTGATCATTTTCTGAAAGAATTGATCATCTTCCGAGAGATTTTTGTATTGTAGAATTCTTCGAAACCGAAGATCGCTAATCAATGATTGATCACTCCCCGATTTTTTATAGGATAATTGGGAAGCAAATGGGATTGTATTATTTGTCTTTACGTGGGACAAAATTCCTGCAATGGCACAGACTTTGTCTCGAGAAAGCCGATATGCGTCGTATTTAATTTTATATAACTCTGTTAGTAGTCTATGACTTGCCGGATAAAAAACGGTTTCGGAAGGATCGGAACATCTACTTAAAGTCGCTCTTTCTCCAGGGTTATTTTGTAAGTCACCCCACCAACGAAGAATAATCTCTGCGCTTGGAGAGCTTGGATCAAATAGCTTCATTTTTTGTTTTCTCCTTTGGTTGTTTTTTATCTCGGATTGGAAGACCTATCGCTTTCTTAATTTTATCACCAAAATTCCAGAGTGTAAGGTCTCGACGAGCATTCACAATCCGCTGTATATTTTCGTATTCAATGGAGCCGGATTCTACATATTGATCGAAGATTTTTAAAGACTCTTCATTTAAATATTTCAGCCAATTGAGTTTTTCGGAATCGTCAAAGATAGTTTCCGATTGCAAATCATCTCGAATCGATTTGGCGAGGGTAAAAAATTTTGATTCGGTAGCTTTGAAGAAAACAATTTTTAGATAGTTAGTGTCGCCTTTAGGTTTCTGCCTTTCGTTAAACCAGGCATCTTTAACCTTTGTTTGCAAATGATTCGCCACTTGCGTTGCCGCTGATAATATAGTTGATATTGTTGATTCGTATTTTTCGATATTATGAGGGGGGATTCGGTAAAGAGGAATTAAACTCTCATACCAACATCTTGCGGTCATAGAATCCATATCATATCCGAATGCCCAAATCAGAGTTTGCTCTTCCTTGAAAGTCCTATGTTCGTTAAAAAGATTAACTATCTTTGCATTTTTCGACTTATCCGAATTTTCGTAAATCATTGTGGCCCAGGAGTCATAAGTTATACCTCCCGGATGAGGATGGTGGCAAAACCAGTTTTCTTTGTCGAGCCTGTATGGACTGAGCGGATGTATCCAACCTCCATTTCCATAGTTAATGCCTTGATTTTTTGCTACAAAGTCCTCGATGATGACCGTTTGTTTTGCGGAGCAAATTTCGCAGTCCCCTATCTTATTATTATTGATTAGGAAGATCCTCCTTGGGTTTGACCAATATACGGAATACGAATGCAATTCATTTGAACTAATATTGCCACTGCCTTCACTTTTGAAAAATTTGTCAGTCAACCACGGAAAGATTTTCTCAAAATTCTTCCCTGGTAATTTCTTTAAATTGATGAAGGGTTCACTGATTATATTCAACCATATCTCGGTCCATAAATCTTGATTAGGGGTATTATTTTTAACAATTGTAGTTAATGGGCCTCCACCTCTGATAGAAGTGTAATTGCCAGACCCTCCTTCTGGTGCATTTATTTGCATTGTGAATAGTGCTGATGCGCTACAGGAGAAACAAGTTTTCATAATTCGGTTTCGTTTGACAAATAGATCTCTATTCTTTTCGGTCGTAGATTTCCCTGGAGAGTCTATTAAAAGGTATTCGATAGGTTTGATAGAATTTTCATTCATTTCGCTTTGAAGTCTAATATCTTGCATGAATCGGATCTTCTTGCCAAATAAGTCAAAGGCAAAGGCGACCTTATCCGTTTCTAATTTTAGAATCTCTGGCTTAGGAGGGCGATTTAATCTGTCCTCCCATTCTGATTCGTCCTTCGGGGCATAAACAGTTTGAAAAAGGCCTATCAAAAATTGATAAAGAGCGCCTTTGAAATCGGGGCGAGGGGTAATGATTTCTATAATTGGATTCGTACCTATTTTACCTGTGATTTCAAAGGGAGCAATTTTCTCTATCTCTCCATTTTTACGAACTATCGTAATCCATTTGTCTTGTAACAGATTCATACTACGACTCCGCTTTTTATTTTTCTAAAGCCAAATTTTGAATCGTATACACATTGCACGTCGTTTCCTTCTTTATCTAAGGCGGTTCCAATCCATTGGTTGTCGAAATTCTTAATCAATGGAATCAAAATTGAATATTTTCCTTTATCAGGGAGTTGTTCTTTGCATTTTCGAATTTCAGCCTCTAATTGCGGGTTTTCCTTCTCTGATTTTAAAAAATACGATAACACTTTTACTTCACTATTCGGCCATGGAGATTGTCCTATGTTGTACCAAGGAACTAATACTTCGTTTTCATATTTTGCTAATATTACCCGAACTGTTTCTTCACCCAGGCGTGTAGGTGCATTCAAATCGTTCCAAATGGCTTCATTGTCTACCGCCGTGTATCCAGACTGTAAATTGATTACGCTATTATTTGCACGAGATGCATTCTGTTTTTGGTTTTCAGTATTTTTCAGATTTCTCTCAAGTAGATTTATAGGTATTGGTTCTGTATTGCCATACACGTATTCTATTAATTTACGTGCATCTTCCGGCATTCTTAATTCTCTTTCTTGTTTTAAAATTTTTGCAGTTAAAAATATCTTTCCATGATCTGGATAAACAACCGACCCACCTTTTGAGAATGAACTATACCAATTTGCTTGTGGCTCCTCTTCGATTACAGGAGAATAGATATGAAAGGTTAAGTTTTCACGCGTATCTTTGTTTTGAACCCGATTTCCTAGGCTATTTCTCGTATGGCGATGAAGTCGTCCCGCTCTTTGGATTAAGAGATCGATTGGCGCAAGATCTGATATCATTACGTCGAAATCTAAGTCTAGTGATTGCTCTACGACTTGGGTAGATATAACAATTTTTCCTTTTCGTTGTTCGTAATTGCTGTTTGGGCCAAAATAACCTTTTACTTTTTGTTCAATATCCAGTCGATCACCCATCGCGAATCTTGCATGAAATAGTATGACCTGGTCTTCTGAAAAAATATTTCGCATAATTTCAAAGGCCTCTAAAGCATCTGCCACAGTATTTCGTATCCAACATACACACTTTCCTTCTTGGGTTGAACTTTGAATCAATGAGTGAACAATGGATTTTTCATAAATAAAATTAACTGGGGCCGATCTTTTAACTTCTTCTCGTGTAGTGATCTTGACTTCCTTTATACCTGTTCGTGAACATTGAGTTAGAAGAGGGTAATGTTTATCCAAACTTTTAGGTTCTCTTTCTTCCTCTGTTTCATTGAACGCAGATATGAATTTTTCCTTCAATGAATGTGGGATAGTTGCGGAAAGTAAAATTACAGAATTTCCTACTTTTGCCTGTGAATTTAGAAGGCTTTGGATTAACTCATTCATATATTCATCATAGGCATGGATTTCATCCAAGATCAGGACCTTATTCATTAAACCGAATAGGCGAAGAGATTGAAATTTCGATAAGAGAATGGAGATAAGAACTTGGTCAATGGTGCCGACAGCGATATCGGATAAGGTTGCTTTTTTGCTACTGTCCGCCAACCAAGCAGTGCACTGGGCAGAAGCAGAAGCCTCGTCTTGGGCGTAAGATTTATCTTTGGGAATGGTATCGGAAATTATACTTTGTCTGAATGTATCTGATAGTTTCCGGGCTCCATGCGCGAGTATGAGTGACGGAGTAGCTCCTGAATCATAAATTTTACGATAATATAAGGATACTCGATCATACATTCCATTTGCAGTCGCCATTGTGGGTAGGCCGATAAACATTCCGGTATAACCGTTAGAATTCATTAATTTCTTTGCCAAAATTAACGCCGCCTCCGTTTTACCTGCACCGGTAACGTCTTCTAATATGAATAATTGTGGGCCATCTACTAAATCCAAAGAATCGCATGCGGCTTGCAAGGGTGTTGGAGTAGAAAGATACGAAAATAATTCTATTGGTTTAGAATAGCTTGTAACTTTCGAAGGTAGGATTCCGGATTTATAAACGGCTTCGGTGGCTTGGGGAATCGCAATTTTATTCCAGTAGGATTGCAAATCTTCGACGAGCGAATTGAATTTAAAAATCTCTTTATTGGAGCCAATCCAATCGCATAAAACCGATAACCCTGCTAACCAGAACGAAAATAATCTTAAATTAACAATAGATTCTTTTAAACTTAAATCTCCTAGTTGCTTGATTTCCAAATCGGTTAGGAAAAAGTTATATGCATTTAGTAAAAATTGATAAGAATCATCGATATTCTTGGTCGTAAAGTGAAAGCTTAGATCTACCGAATTCCCGGTGTAACCGGTATTTGACGGCGGTTTTCCATGATGCCCAGTTGTAATTGAAATAAAGATGTTTAATAGATCTTTAATATCTCTATTTTGATCCGAACTTAAATAAAACAGATTTGAATCGATAAGTCTACCCGACAACTTTCCTCTCTGATTGATGAGGAAATGTTTATTCCATAACATAAAGCCAAGACTATCATGTCTTATTGAGTATGGTTTCGGAACGGTTCCCGGATTTAATTTTTCATATACTGACTTTACTTGTCCCTGAAAGGCATTTGAAAATTTTCCAAGGTCATGTATTGCTAAGAAGAATAGAAATATTTTACGAAATAGGACCGGTTCTATTTTTAAAAGATTTGAAAATTTAAATAGTAAGGAGGGGTTTTCTTGGAAGATGATTTCTCCTACTGCGGCTACATCTATGCTGTGATAAGCCAATAGATGGTAGCTATCGTCTATCCCAGCCTTTCCCCAATAGTTATAATATCCGTCTCTCATAATAGCATCTTATTCTCATCCCCGGACAAATTTCCTAATTTCCAACGTAATTCTCCCAATTCTGTTCCAGAAAACCCCTCATTCCTGATTTCGGATTATAATTAGGATATATCATACGAAATGCTGTCTCGGCAGCTTCGAGACTCGAATTGGAGATGACATTTTTTATCGCTAAGTAGATCAATCCGATGGAAGGAGATCGAGATTCGCCTAAATTGCAATGGAGGAGTAGAGGCGTATTTTTGGATTGGGCTTCTTCGATAAATCTTAACGCTGTGTCTATGATTTTCTTTGGAATATAGGCGGGATCAGCAGCATCCACTAAATTTAGGAAAAGTTGATTTTCTCTTCTCGCCAATAGGTATTCCGGATGTTGCTTAGGGGCTCCTTTACCACTGTATCCAAGTAGATTTCGGTGATACGGATCTTTACATGCATGTATAACGTACCAATTTGCTATCTTGCTTATATTTGCTTCGTAGTCGGACTGGTCGCCTACAAATAGGTTTTGCATAACTTCAATCATTTTATATATTTTTAAAAACTCGATTTATTTAATATTCCAAAATAGGATTATATTCATCTATAATGTTTTTGAATATTACTAAAGATCGAAGTAGGAAGATTGTATTTTTGAATAATGCTTCAAGGAGAAAAAAATATATTCGGATAAAATTTTAAATGACTTATGTTCCTATAAAATTATGAATTTTATGAAGCATATGAAAAAATCTGTCGGTCTACCTCCTAAATCATACCAATCTCTCCTAACGGATGTTGCCAGGATCTATGAAGATTTTCAATCATCGGCTAATTCTGACTGGAATAAGAGTTCCTTGTTGGGGAACTGGAAGATAGGGCAACGTATCGTAGAGGTAGAACAGGGAAGTCGGGAAAGGGCAGGTTATGGGGATCGAATTTTAAAGCAATTATCGCAGGATTTAAATCGCCGCTTCGGGAAGGGTTTTTCAGATCGAAATCTTAGGTATATGCGAAGATTCTATCAATTTTATAAATTGAGTATGATAAATCCGGAGCTTTCTTGGACTCATTATCGGGTTTTGCTTTTGGTGGAAGACCCTAAGAAGCGTAGAATACTTGAAACGGAGGCAATTAGGAAGGGCTGGTCTCATCGTGATCTTCTCTTAAAAGCCCAAGCTTATGTAAAAAGATCGTCTTCCAGTTCCTCTCTTTTTGACTCCGATCTTGCTATGGAAAATGAGATAGTTCTATTAAAGCGACCTATCTTACAATTATATACTTACCGCGTGGCTCAAAATTTTTCTTCAAATATGGAACGCAGCGTTCCATATTTAGATTTGGGATTCGACGTAAAGGTTGAACAATTGTTAGGTGGTTCTTCTGAATTTTCCGTAGGTTCTATCGTAAGTGTTAAAAAGGTCAAAAGAAGATATTCATTTGAAAAAATATCCGGGAATAAGAGTCTTTTTACGTTTAAGGCTTTTTTGGAGAAGGTCATCGACGGTGATACCTTATCAGTAAATATCGATTTAGGATTTCATGTTTTTATTCGCCAGCGCCTTCGTCTGAGAGCTTTGGATGCCCCCGAATTGGGGACTAAAAAGGGAATCGCTTGTAAAAAGTTTGTAGAGTCGCAGCTGCGAGATTGTCCATTTATTTTGATTAAGACTTACGGAAGTGATAAATACGATCGTTACCTCGTAGATGTAATTTATCTAAAGAAAGAAGAGACTATTTCCATTGTAGTTAAAAATGGATTATTTCTAAATAATGAATTGCTTGAGAAAGGATTTGCTGTCCCTATTTGAGATTTTGCTTTACTTCTTTCAGCAATCCGTTAGGTTTTTCGCTTCCTGTGGGTCGCTAAAAGGTCACTGCGGCCAAATGCAGTGTGTTTATTAAGATTATGTTTTCGATTTAATATTTGGCTTTGATTAGAGCGTAATACTCGTTTGCAATCTGGCGATTGCACCGACTCGCTTTCGCGGTCGTTTCCTCGCTCCTAGGGTCGCTGCGGAAGGGATACGAAGGACGCGAAGCGGACCACGCAGCCGAAGGCGAGTAGTCCGAAGCGTTAGCGTAGTCCGTAGTAGCCCGACCACACTGTTAAACGATAGGGGTTTTGTTTTTGGGAATGGTGTGTGGGACCGCCCAAGTCTTTCCAGCATGTTCCCGAGAGGACCGGGATGACGAGCCATCCGCAGCGACCCTAGGAGCGAGGATGCCAGCTGCGAAGCAGACTGGCGGGCCGAGCAAAGCGAGGTCAGTGTATCAGTTGTTTCGCCAGAAGCAGCGCTGAGTAGCTATGTTCGGCAGGAATAACCGCTGAAAGCATATAAGTGGGAAATCCTTCTGAAGATAAGATCTCCCTGGGGGTAACCCCCTGAAGAGCCCGGGAAGATGACCCGGTTGATAGGTCATAGATGTAAGTGTGGTAACACATTGAGTCGAGTGATACTAATAGCTCGTGAGGCTTGACCATATTACGAAAGTTCCAAAGAAGACTTACTCTTCTTTGGT
The DNA here is from genome assembly GCF_004769555.1 of Leptospira koniambonensis. Taxonomy (NCBI): domain Bacteria; kingdom Pseudomonadati; phylum Spirochaetota; class Leptospiria; order Leptospirales; family Leptospiraceae; genus Leptospira; species Leptospira koniambonensis. The sequence continues at coordinate 1,881,452 of NZ_RQFY01000004.1, forward strand.
GGTAACAACGCCAATAGAGCATCTCTAATAAAGATGCTCTGCATGAACATCCATACAATGATGATCAGCAACAGCTCAATTCAAAGTTATATTCAATGTTGAAGTTTATTTAAAAAGCCAGAGTGATTAGCTCTGGCTTTTTTATTTGTAGATAGGAGGAGAAAAAGAGGTATTAGGATTTTAGAATATTCTTAAATCTTAAGGACGAACTTTCCAGAGATCGTTCTGAAATTCATTGTTTCCGTTTGAATCAATACCCTGTCCGCCAAAGATCCAGATATTTCCTTTGGAGTCTGCCCATCCGTTCGATCCAAAGCGACCTCCTGGATAATAATCTGTACCTGCTTTTCCTTTTGCTCCGAAGTTACCAGCTTGTGTTGCAAGATCAGTTCCGCCTTTCCAGGTCCATTTTTTCCCGTCGAAGATCCAAAGATCGTTTAGTTGACCTTCATTGCCGGCTGAACCAAATCCGGATCCACCGAAAACCCAGATCTTCCCGTTTGGAAGTTTTCCTCCAATGGCGCTGCTTCTCGATCCTATTATATTATTGGAACTTGATACATTCTTCTTACCATAAACACCTGGCTCATTTGATGTGCTGGAACCGCTTACCCACACCCAATTTGTGCCGTCAAACTTCCAAATATCATTCCAATCGCCGTCGAAGCTAGATCCTCCGAATAACCAAAGGTTGCCAGCAGAGTCGATCCAGTACACAGACTTTCCTCGAGACGACGGAACATTACTTGCGACAGCGACACCTTTTACGCCACGATCGCCATCTCCAGGATTTCCTAAAATTTTAGGTCCAGCTACCCAGGTCCAATTTGTTCCATCGAATTTCCAGAGATCGTTAAGTGTTGAGGGGAAGGATCCAGTTTCTGCCCGACCGGAATTCGCTCCGAATATCCATACATTACCGGAAGAGTCTAACCATCCTGCTGCGCCTTGCCTTCCTCCGGGAAAGTTCGCAGAGTTCGCTAAACCTTTTGTACCGTAGACTCCGTTTGTATCTTTGGTATTTGGCCCTGACACCCAAGTCCAATTGGTTCCATCGAATTTCCAAAGATCACTGAAACATTCCGAACTGTTAATATTACCACAACCTCCGAAAAGCCAGAGATTTCCGGAGGAGTCTACCCAAGTAGTTCCTCCCATTCTTGCTCCAGGATCATTCCCAGGATCAGCCACACCTTTTGTTCCATATGATCCACTCGAGTTTACAGTGTTGGCTCCTTTTACCCATGTCCAATTTGTTCCGTCAAATTTCCAAAGATCGTTTAGTCTTCCGAAACCTGTTCCAGGATCTCTTCCTGTACCACCGAATAACCATAATTGGTTTGAAGAATCGGTCCATTGCATCGCGTCTTGGCGTCCTCCCGGAAAATTTGCAAGATCCGCGACTCCTTTTGTGCCATAGACTCCGATACCGTATCCGCCTCCTACAGTATCAAACGCTCTTCCACTTACCCAGGTCCAGGTAGTAGGGAGTTCTGGAGATCCTCCTAATAAGGCCAATAAACCGAGAGAATTACTTCCTCCTCCTTCTGAACAAGAGAGAAGAAATATAATAAAAATCGAATATAGAATTTTTGTTTTTCGTATCAAAGAGATCATACGCATGTCCTGAAAATACAGATGAGACAATAATATCAGAACAAATGTATAAGCGATATTGGTACTAATACCTACGAGCTTAGGCAAATCCGTAGTTATACGATATTTCTGCAGGAATGTCTTTCGATGACCGCGAAGAAATACTTAAGTAAATGCTTGACTATTTATTTCGCATCCGAATACTTAAGCAAATGCTTAACAATTATTCACTGGACAGGATATTCTATGCTTTGTCTGATCCGACTCGTCGCGATATAGTAGAAAGACTGAGTAAGAAGCCAGCTTCTGTAAGTGAGCTTGCCAGTCCCTTGGCTATGAGCATGGCTGCAGTAGTCCAGCATGTGCAAATTTTGGAAGAAAGCGGTTTGATCAAGACCCAAAAGATAGGTAGGGTGCGGTCATGCAAGGTAGAAACGAATTCATTAGAGCTAATCGAGAACTGGCTGAACCAGCGTAGAAAATTCTGGGAAAGGAATTTTGATCGATTAGGAGAATTTTTGGAAAAAACGGAGAAAGGTAAGAAGTAAATATGGAAACACTGAAAATCGCTCACGAAATTTTTAGTATAGAAAGGGTTTATCAATCAGATCCAGAATCCGTGTATTCTGCATGGAGTAATATAGAAGCAAAAGCAAATTGGTTTATAGGTCCAGGCGATTGGTCAGTTGTGGAGAGAAAACTGGACTTTCGCATCGGAGGAGAAGAGATACTACATGGTCGTTTTCCTAACGGAAAAGAGACCTTATACAAAGCTAGATTTTCCGATCTAATAAAAAACCAAAGGATCGTTTTCGTTTACGATATGATCTTAAGCGGAATAATCCACTCAGTCTCCATCGCCTCTGTAGAAATTGAAAGAGTGGATCCATCCAGCACTAAATTAACATTCACAGAACAGGTCGCATTTTTGGACCGGACTATCGGAAGAGAAGGTGTTGCATCTAGAAGGGAAGGCACCTTGGCACATTTAATAAGATTAACAGATTATCTTGAAAAGGTAAAATAAGGAGAATTAAAATGAAAGTTTCTAATTTATTATATTATATTTCTATATTGTTCACGGTTGTTACTTGTTCCTCAGGCAAGCCATTTCAAATCAGAGAAACACCGACTCTGATTATATCCGAACCGATCGAAAAAGGCCTCGCTCCTATCAAAGATATCCAGATGTATTATGAGATCCATGGTAAGAAGGATGGGATACCTCTTGTTCTACTGAATGGAGGAGGTTCCACGATAGAAGTAACTTATAGCAGGATACTTCCTCTTCTTGCTCAAAACCGTAGAGTGATTGCTTTAGATGAACAAGGACATGGAAGAACTACAGATAGAAATGCTCCTGTCAGTTTTGAAACTTCTGCGGAAGATGTGGTTGCTCTTCTAAAATTTCTTAAAGTGGAGCAAGTCGATATTTTTGGTTTTAGTAATGGTGCAAGCGTTGCGCTGAATGTGGCGATCAAACATCCGAAACTCGTACGAAAACTTATATTTGCTTCTTCCATCACAAAGAGAGACGGTGCTTATCCTATGTTTTGGAATTTTATGAAGAATGCTACTTTCGAGAATATGCCTCAAGCTCTTAAGGATGCTTTTCTAAGGGTAAATCCTGATCCTCAAAAATTACATACTATGTATGAGAAAGATGCTGCGAGAATGCGCAACTTCAAAGATCTTAGCGATAAAGATATTAGAACTGTCGGAATTCCAACATTGATCTTACTTGGGGACAGGGATGTTCCTAAACTTGAGCATGCTGTGGAGATGGTCCGAATGATCCCCAAAGCAAGACTTTTGATTTTGCCTGGAGGACATGGAGATTATTTGGGCGAAGCGATCATGTCACAGGGAAAGGATCGATTCCCTGAATTGACCTCTGCTTTGGTCCAAGATTTTCTGGATTCTCCATAAAGATAAGATCAAAATCCGTATACCGACAGTCTATTTTCTAAATATAGATCGGGAAATAAAATGCTAGATTGGATTAATAACTGGATTAAGGATCGAAAGACTCTACAAAGAGGAAAAGAATTATTTTCTAAGATCCAAAACGGAGACAAACAAGGTTTCAGAAAAATTTTAGATCTGATCCCAAATAAAGGAGAGCTAAAAGAATGTACCAAAGGACTTCTTGGGTTTTGTGCCTCTGAGATCCAAGATCCATTTTACTTGGAGACTTTGTTGAACGCTGGCTTGGATCCAAATCTTCCGGATAGAAACGGGATTTTTCCTATTCATAAAGCTGTTGAAAATGGTAAAATCCAACCTGTTCAGATCCTTTTAGAACATGGAGCTGATCCCAACGTTGCGGATCCCCAAGGTGTGACTCCATTACATATTTCTTATAGTTATGATGGATTAGCGGAAATTTCAGATCTTCTAATTGCTAAGGGTGCGGACACGGAAAAAAGAGATAATTTGGGCAAAAGATATTTAATGTAATTTCTACTGCAGGAACTCCAACATTTTTTACTTGTAAAAGTTACTACTCAGTTTGTTGGAATTCCCACATTATGTAGGAGTTCAAACCTCACGGTATAAACAGTTTTGGGCGGCCCGCTCGCTTTTGCTCGGGCCGCGCTACTTCGATTTCGCTATCGCTCATCCGGACTTGGTCCGGACTAAAGATCTACGTATCGCTGCCGCAGGAAATTTTGCTTTGTATTTAAAATTTCATATTCAATCCGAATATTTTGGAATATTTTATAGTTCGGACCTTTCCCATTTATGTCCGAGAGTTTTCGATGGGAACGTATTTCAAAAAAGTCTGGCTACTTCTTCTAATATTCTTTGGTGTTTGCTCCGGAGTAGAAAATTTCCAGTATTCCGCTTATAATATTAATATTAGCGAAAAGGAAGAAGTAATATCGTTATCTAAATGGGCGACGGAAAAACAATTTCAAACAAGCAAATCTAAGATCCGCACAAATGCAATTTTGGTCATCCAAGACGGAAAGACAATATTAGAAGCTTATTCTTCTGGATTCGGACCGAAAACGTTACATCCAACCTGGTCCATCAGCAAATTTTTATTGAATGGAGCTGTAGGTCAGGCAGTTGCTTTAGGGAAATTGGATATGGAAAAACCTGTCCGATTTTATCTGCCAAAATCACCAGATCCAAATTCGGAAGAATTGAAAGTGAAACATTTGCTCTTTTTCGCTTCCGGGATCGACTGGAAAGAGAGATACGAATGGGCGCCTTTCAATTCTGATATTCTGGAAATATTATACGGAGAAGGAAATCGAGATATCGCAGATTATATTTCTAAATTAAAGTTTTCTCATGCTCCAGGGGAAAAAATTTCTTATTCAAGCGGAGATTCTAATTTATTATCTGCAGTTTTAGATTCAGTCGAAAAAGATTTTCCTGAAGTCTATTTTAAACGGATCGGGATCCAATCCTATGTTTGGGAAAGGGATGGCAAAGGAGTTCCGGTAGCTTCTTCTTACGCATATCTATCTGCAAGAGATCTTGCAAAAATTGGATCACTGTATTCGGAAGAAGTTACAGGAAAGTCATCTGGGATCTTTCCGAAGGATTGGATCTCTAAAACTTTTAGAATTTACGATCTTAAAAGCAAAAGACCTTGGTATCTGGATATATTTCATATTCCGACTATGGGAGGACATGTGTATCTAAATCGGTTCTCTCCTAATTCGGAAGATCTTTATTACCCGAAACTTTCTTCCGAGTCTTTTTTTGCCTCTGGACATTGGGGGCAATATATGATCGTAGATCCAAGTAAAAAATTGGTAGTGGTCCGTTTGGGGAATGATAGAGGTGCAAGATTTCCAATGAAAGAGTTTCTAGATCGTTTACTTCCTATCTTGGATAAAAAGGATACAGGGAAAGCTCCATGAAGAATTTTATAAAAGTATTATATATTTTGGGTGCTGCAGTCTTAATATTGTTCTTATTTGTCTTTTCAATCTGGAAATGGAAGATACTTCCAGATTCTCTCGGAAGAGTATATTCTTCTTTTGTAGCGAAAGAAGGTTGTTCTTGTTTATTTGTTGTTAAAGGTTCGGAAGAATATTGTAAAGATTATACAAAACAATTTTTCTCCCCGGATCGTTGGATCCAGGAAGAGAATTCTCTATCTGTTGAATTTTCTAGCCTGTTTACCAATTTTAGATCAAAGGCTGTTTTTAAACCGAAGCAGGGTTGTAGCTTGGATTTTCCTTAATCCATCTCTAAAAGTTTTTTTAGTTTTCGGATATTCTTATTATCCGGATCTATTTCTTCTACGGATTTTGTGAAACCGATTGCTTCTTCTCTGTTTCCTAAAAGTCGATTTAGATCAGAAAGATGGACCAGATTTTGTACATTCATTGGCTGCATTTGGTTTACCATCATTGCTGCTTCTAAGGATTGAGCCAAATTACCAATTCGCTTTTCTGCAATGGATAGATAATACCAAAGCTCTGCTGTATCCGGATCCTGGCTCAGATATTTGCTGAGCACTTTTACAGCTAATGGATAATCTTTTTCTTTAAAGCTGATCAACCCGAGTAGTTTGTTCAGTTTTTGATTATTATTATCTGTTGCATACGCATCCAGAAGGATCGAGATCGCTTTCTGAGCCTCTCCATTACGATATAATTCTTTTCCTTCTTTATAAAGACTTTGTAAAACTACTTTGTCTGCGAAGTCATTTCGATCTTCTCTTTGATCAATCGCAGGCGCGTTTACTTCTTGGAATCCTATTCTTAGAATAGAAAGGTCATCGATGACTTCTCCAATACTTCGGATATTTTTTTCAATGGATTTGATCTCTCCGTGAGATCTTTCTACCACATCTAAGAATACATTTTCGTCTTCGTTGATGACCCTCTTATTATTCTGTATGTCTAATAATAGATCGTCTCTTCCGTCCGACGCCAGTATGATCAAATCTCCAGGATGAAGTTGGAATTTTTTCACCTTAAATTCGAACTCTGAATCCAATCCTAATTTACGAAGTTCTAATGTGTCTTCTAGGAAAGAAGCTTTGCCATCTCTGTATAATACAGAGAACGGGTGTTCTGCGTTCCAATAGAACATCTCTCCTGTTTCATCGTCGATCAATGCTACGGTCGCGGAGATGACCATGGTCCCATCAAAACTTTTGAATACTGAATGGATTTCCGTATAGGTTTCCGTCAGCCATTCTTCCGGTGTTTTTGATAGGACTCTCTTGTTTGCAGCGGATCTTGCCATGATTGAGTTCATCACAACTCCCATGACCAAGGAACCTCCTGCTCCTTGCATTGATTTTCCCATGGCGTCCCCATTCATGGCCATAGTGAATTTTTTATAATTATCAGGAGTTCCTAATCTTAAATTCCCAGTTAAGCAGATATCCCCCCCGAGTTCTCCTTGCTTATTCCGAAATTCGAAATATTTTTTTTGCCTGATAAGAAAGCTAGTGTTTACTTTAGAAGACTTGTTCGCATTATAGAAGAGAGGTTTTGCAAGTAGGGAAGTTAAGAAATAGTCCCCGTCTTGTTGGATTTTCAGTCTTTGGACTTCTTCCATTTTTTCTTGGACTTCTTTTGTACGTTCTTCTACCTTTTCTTCTAGATGGTCTGCATGTTCTTGTAATTGTTCTCTGGCGCCTCGGATTGAATCTACCATTGAGTTAAATGATAGAGATAAGAAACCGATCTCATCCATTGTTTTGATCGGAACGTTTACATTTAAATCTCCATGGTTAACCTTTTCCACTCCGGATAATAGGTTATTGAGAGGATGGATCAAACTTACTCTTAATAGGATAGGGAATGCTATTAATATAAAAATTGTTGTTCCAAGGATGATCAGTATTAACCAACGAGCGACATCGTGGATAACTTGTCTGAATTCTGCATATGCGAATCCAACTTCGTATCTAGTTTGTCCTATCACGAAATCATAATGAATATAAAATTCTCCTGCTATCCTGAAAAGTCTGGAGCTTAAAGGAAGATTTGTTTCTTTCATTTCTTTTAGGGTGATCGCCTCTAATTCGGATTCAGATTTTCCTTTATGTAATTTTTTATTCTTCTCGATAGCCTCCTTGAGCTGTTGGTTTTTATAATACCTTTCTCCTTCTTTCAAAATCGTTTGGTTCAAGCCATCTTTGGAAAATAAGATCTCATATTTATGATCGAATATGCCTGGGCCAACCGGGCGAGATAAAACGTATCTTACGTTCGGAGGAAAATTTGTGTCTCCGTTACGGATTTCGGTTTTGACAGAGTTCATCTCCACTAAATCTTCTTTCTCGATGGATTTATCTGTGGAGAATAAGGTGATATAACTGATGGCTCCTAACGCTAATACAACAGTGACCACAGCACTTGAGAGGATCTTTCCCATAAAACTTGTAGGTTCTGGAGAATGATTTAGATAAGCACTCTGTATGAAAAATATTGTGATTACAGATAAGATAAAATATGTGATCGCATACGTGTCGTATGATAGAACTCCAGACTTATTCAGCACGTTATTATATGCATTTAGTATATTTAAGATCACTGTGAGTAAGAATGCTCTTAGCGCGATCCCTTCCTTTCTGGCAGGAAGCAAGATTCTCATAATATTTAAAGGAAGAAAGAGTAGGGTTTTAACCAATATACGAACAGGAAGAGCCGAAGAGCTTACTGCAGTATTCCATCTTTGGAATATTCCCGTATAACGAGAAAAGTAAATGATCTTTCTGATTAGAATAACTGTGCTGATAATGAAGCAGAGAAGAATTGCAAAACTCGCTTCTTTTCCAAAATCGAAACTATAATGGTGAGCAGAAAATAGATAAATTTTTTCCATTCCCGCTGTTTTCAGAATGAAATGGATCCATGCCGCGAGTGCGATCACCAATGATAAAGGGATGATGATCTTGGATTCTCTAGGATAAATATTTCTCGGGAAATGATAACAGAAGCCTATAAAACCTACAATCCCGAAGATTACAAAAACTGTAAGATATCTATGATAGGCTGCTAATGGACTGAATATGGAGTAAGAAAGAAAATAACCAAAAAACATGGTCCCATATCCCAGATACATTAGGATTAAATAATATGTGGGTAAAGACCTGTGCTTATTGAATACCAAGAATCCACTTAGAACGAAGGTTAAGAGGAACAGAGAGAAGACGCCGCTTGCATGATGGGAGAATAGAATGGAGGCTTCCATATTGGAGTTGTTAGATTTTGCATAAACGACTAATTGTCAAGAGGATTCCTGAATGCAGGATAAATAGCACCAAATGAGGCGGCTATTTTAGATTTTTATCGAGCGTTTGATCGACAAAAGAAAATCATTTCAAATCTGTTTCAGAATTTATGATAAATTGCTATATGCACTAAAACTTTTGTATTATTTTCTTCTTTCGACTTTTTATAATTAGGTGAATTTGGCTTCGTAGCCGTTGTCCCACCTTAATCGATCTAAAAATGTCTCGATTAAGGTCGAACAAGAGACGGTTTTAATTTAACCAAACCTTTTTGTTTTGTTCTGCATACTCATCAAAGGAGATTGGGTCCTTTCCTGTAATCTCCCGAACAGTATTTAGTATAGGAGAAGAATGGCCATCTTTCAGTGCTCCAGCAATAAATACCATAAAACTTGCATAGTCTTCAGGAACACCTGCTTGTAAAAGGCCGGACTTAAATTCCTCTGGGCTGATATCTATGTAACTCACCTTCAAGCCGGTATGTTTAGAAATTTTTTCGGCTACTTCTTCATGAGTAAGCGCTTCTTTTCCGGTCAACGTTATACCTTTTCCATTGAACCCGTCATTCAAAAGAGCAGAAACAACAGAAGAAGAAATATCATCTGTATGGATAAAACTAGTTTTTGCATTTCCAGCCGGGAAGAATATTTTCTTATCTTTTAAGATCCCAGACAGCCAATATGTTTGGAAATTTTGCATGAACCAATTCGGTCTTAAAATTGTATAAGGAACTCCAGAATTTTCTAAACTAATCTCTAACTTTCTGAATGGAGCCTCAGGAGGTGCGAATTCAACTCCCATCGCACTCATTAAAACCACCTTCTTCAAAGAATAAGTTTTAGCTTTTTCAAACCAAGGACTTAATACTGAATATTGGTCTGTGTATCCTGGGGGAGAAATGAAGAAGGCTCTCTCCACTTTTTCCAAAATTTCAGTTCCCTTTGATGCTTGAGTTGCATCCGCAAATACCCAATGTAGCCCCGGAAGTTTTTTACCTGCATCTGGATTTCTGGTGCCTGCATATACCTCATGTCCTAGATCCAATAGTTTAGAAATTACGGAACTAGAGATCTGTCCTGCTCCGCCATAAACGAAAATTTTCATTTGATTTATTCTCCTGTAACTTTGAATGATACAAGATGTCCTGAAATTAGGCTATGTCCCAGGATCTAAAAAACATATCTAAGAGTATAAAGGAATCGACTTTTGGATATTATATCGTATTCTTAAAATATGGATATTTTATCGGAAATATTGACCAATGCGGGTTGGAAGGCGGATCTACTCGCAAGAACTTCTCTGTATAAACCTTGGGGATTTCGTTTTCCATGCGAGAAGAGCGGAGGATTTCATATTCTTTCCCAGGGTTCCTGTTATGCAAGGATCAAAGGAAAATTGATCCACTTAGAAAAAGGGGATATTCTATTCGTCGCAAAAGGTTTGGATCACGACCTTGTATATTCTCCTGATGATAAGGTCGTACATATTTCCAAGTTTATGGAAATGTCTGAAAAACAAAAGAAGTCTGAAAAACTTCCCTTAACCACATTCGTTTCTGTTCGTTATGAGGTTCCAGATACTGCTCAGCATCCGTTCTTCTTAGAACTTCCTGATTATATTTTAGTAAAGTCATCTGATGTTCTGGCTCATCATCCGTTAAACACCACTCAAGTATTAATTTCTCAGGAATTAGATTCAGGCATTGGTTCTGATCTGATATTACAAAGGTTAACCGATATTCTTTTGTACTACGTAATCCGGCATTGGTTGGAAATCCATCCTTCTTCTTCTCCTGGATGGAGAAGCGCTTTTAAAGACGAAAAAGTTTTAAGAGCGTTAGAGGCATTGCATCGAAAACTTTCTTATCCTTGGACCTTGGAAAAATTATCCAGAGCGGTCGGAGTTTCTAGAGCTTCCATTGCAAATCGATTCAGAGATGTTTTGGGATGTACTCCTATGGACTATTTGGCAAAATTAAGAATGGATAAGGGAAAAATTTTGATGGCAGAGGAGAATTTTACCTTAGAGGAGATTGCAAGGACAGTGGGTTATTCCTCTGCATTTGCTTTTTCCAAAGCTTACAAAAGAATTCATGGACTTTCTCCTAGAAATTCGGAGCAGGAAAGATTGGGGGCTTGAAAATTTAGAATATTCCTTCTTTTTGATTTTCAACATTCTTTTCTATTTTAATTTGTCCGTCTTTAGCGGAGAAACGATAATTTTATTGTTCTATGTTACTTACTATTTCTACAACTAGGGAGCAGGCTACCGATCTAGGTTTTTTGCTGCATAAACATCCTGAAAAATTTCAGACTTCTGATTTTTCTTTTGGGAAGGTTCGTCTTTTTTATCCTGAAAGAGATCCAAATAAAACCACCTTCTGTTTAATGTTGGAAATCGATCCGATTGCTTTGGTTCGAGGAAGGCGAAAAAATGGAGAGTCTCAATTTGCTTTAGAACAATATGTTAACGATAGACCATATGTAGTTTCTTCTTTCTTGTCAGTTGCGATTGCTCAAACTCTTTCATCTGCCTTGAACGGAACTTGTAAAACAAGACCTGAACTAGTTCAGGAAAAGTTCCCTCTAGAGATTCACATTCCAGTATTGCCTGCCCCGAAGGGAGGAGAACCTTTAATTCGTTCATTTTTTGAACCTTTAGGGTACGAATGCGAAATTAAGAGAATTCCCTTAGATCCAAAGTTCCCTGACTGGGGAGAAAGTAGATATTACTCTCTGGCATTAACGAATAATATCACAATTAAGGAACTTCTCTCTCATTTATATGTCTTAATTCCTGCCTTGGACTTGGATAAACATTATTTTATAGATAAGGGAGAAATAGATAAGTTAGTCAAGAAGGGAGAAGGTTGGCTTACTTCTCATCCTCAAAAACAAGTGATAGTTGGACGTTATTTATTGAATATTAAACATTTTGCAAGAAGTGCGTTGCAAAAACTTAATGATGAAGAACATATTGAAGAAAAGAATGAAACACAAGAACCTGAGGATAAAGTAAAGAAGGAATCTTTAAACAAGATCAGGCTCAAAGAAGTTGTAAAAAAGATATCTGAATCTGGCGCAGAGAAAGTTTTAGATCTAGGTTGTGGGGAAGGGAAACTCACTAAAATTCTTTTACAGAATAAACAATTTTCTGAAATTTTGGCGATGGATGTTTCTTATTCAGAACTTTTAGTAGCGAAAGAACGATTAAATTACGAACAACTCCCCGAAAGGCAAAAGGAAAGGTTAAAATTTATACAAGGATCTCTGATTTATAAAGATCCGAGGCTGCAAGGTTTCGATGCAGCCGCAGTAGTCGAAGTGATTGAACATATGGATTTGAACCGATTGAGATCCTTTGAAAGGGTACTTTTCGAATTTTCACGCCCTAAAACTGTTGTACTCACTACTCCGAATAGAGAATACAATGTACTTTACGATAAACTAAAGAATTTCAGACATCACGACCATCGTTTTGAATGGACTAGATCCGAGTTTCAAGATTGGTCCGGAAAGGTTTGTGATAAATTTGGATATTCCGTAGAATTTTTTCCAGTAGGAGAAGTTGCGGAAAACATAGGAGCTTCAACTCAAATGGCGGTATTCACGCTTGGAGATTAATATACCTGAGTTATCCGTAGTGGTAATGATTGGAACTTCCGGTTCCGGCAAATCTAGTTTCGCCAAAAAACATTTTTTAAAAACGGAAATTCTTTCTTCTGACGAGTGTCGGGGAATTGTTTCCAACGATGAAAATGATCAAGAAGCTACTACGGAAGCGTTTGAGCTTCTGCATTATATATTAGGCAAAAGACTAAAAAAGGGACTTTTGACCGTAGTGGATGCTACGAACATTCAGAAAGAATCGCGCCGTCCCATTATTGAAATCTCTCGTTCATACCATTGTTTACCTGTTGCGATTGTTCTGGATATACCGGAAAATATATGCATAGAAAGAAATAAAAATAGAACAGATAGAACTTTCGGACCTCACGTTATACGAAACCAAAGAAGCCAGTTGAAAAGATCTATTCGTAATTTGCGAGAAGAAGGTTTTCGCAAAATTTACGTACTAAGATCACCAGAGGAAGTAGATTCAGTTCTTTCGATAATTAGAGAAAAATTATATAATAATAAAAAAGAAGAGTTAGGGCCATTTGATATTATAGGTGATATTCATGGTTGTTATGCAGAGACTAAGGAGCTTTTAGAGAAGCTTGGCTATACAATCCGCGAGGTGGAGGATGACGGATCAAATTTTGGTTTTGATATACTGCCTCCGCAAAATAGAAAAGCAGTGTTTGTGGGAGATTTGGTAGATAGAGGACCAGATTCTCCTTCTGTACTTCGACTTGTCATGTCCATGGTCCACTCCGGTGCTGCTTTCTGCGTGGCCGGAAATCATGATTGGAAATTGCAAAAGTATTTAAATGGCAAAAAGGTCAATTTAAAACACGGATTAGAAAGAACAGTCGAACAATTGGAAAAGGTTCCTGAGAATTTTGTAAAATCTGTACAAACTTTTTTAGATAATTTAATCAGCCATTACGTATTTGACCAAGGTAAGTTAGTGGTAGCTCATGCAGGCTTGAAAGAAGAGATGCAAGGTCGAGGATCTGGTGCAGTTCGAAGCTTTTGCATGTATGGAGAAACTACTGGTGAAATTGATGAGTTTGGATTACCGGTCAGATATCCTTGGGCAAGAGAATATCGCGGTCGCGCTAAGGTAGTTTATGGTCATACTCCAGTAAAATATGCCGAGTGGTTAAACAATACGATTAATATAGATACTGGGTGTGTTTTCGGAGGCAAACTAACTGCATTACGTTATCCTGAAGAAGAGATTGTACAAGTAGATGCGAAGGAAATTTATTTCGAATCCGCAAAACCTTTAGATTTTGATCAGAAACCCGGCTTTTCTTCTCAACAAGATGACGATGATTTACTCGATATTTTAGATGTGATTGGTAAACGGATCGTTCAAACTAGTTTAAGAAATAATATCACGATTAGAGAAGAAAATTCCATAGGTGCTTTAGAGGTGATGAGCCGATTTGCGGTGAATCCTAAATGGTTGATCTATCTTCCTCCTACGATGTCTCCATGCTCTACAAGCGAGCTTCCAGGATTTTTAGAACATCCACTTCAAGCTTTTCACTATTATAAAAAAAGGGGAATTGCTAAGATTGTATGTGAAGAGAAACATATGGGTTCTCGTGCAATCATAACGATTTGTAAAAGTGAAGAAGTTGCAAAACTTAGATTTGGTGTAGAAGGAGAAGGATTCGGAATTTGTTATACTAGAACAGGTCGGAACTTTTTTAATGATCCTAATCTTGAAAAGGAATTTCTGGATCATCTGAATCGAGCCTTAACCATTAGTGGCTTTTGGGAGAAGTTTCAGACGGATTGGGTATGTATAGATTCCGAATTGATGCCTTGGTCTTTGAAGGCCCAGTCTCTTATACGAGATCAATATGCAGCAGTTTACTCCGCAGCTTTTGCTTCGTCTTCGGAGGCAATTCGTCTATTAAAGCAAGCAGCAAACCTCGGGCTTGAAGAAGCTTCCGAATTAATTAGGGACTTCGAAAATAAACAAGCCTCTGTTTCAAAATATGAAGAAGCATATTCTGCATACTGTTGGAAAGTGGAATCGATTGCAGATTTAAAGTTGGCTCCTTTTCATATTCTTGCGACAGAAGGAAAAACTTATACTGACAAATCCCATACTTGGCATATGGAAAATATTTCGGAGATTTGTAGATTCGACTCAAACCTATTAAAAGCGACTGAATATAGATCGGTAAATTTAGAATCAGAAAAGGAAACCGAAGATACAATTGGCTGGTGGCTAAATCTAGTTTCAAAAGGAGGAGAAGGTGTTGTGGTTAAACCTTTTGACTTCCTTGCTTTTGGAAAAGAAGGTCTACTGCAACCTGCTATTAAGTGCAGGGGACCTGAATATCTTCGCATCATATATGGTCCAGAATATGATCGCCCTGAAAATCTTGAAAGGTTAAGAAAAAGAGGTTTGGCTAGGAAAAGGTCCTTAGCGTTACGTGAATTCGCTTTAGGTATTGAGGCGTTAGAACGTTTCGTAAAAAAGGAACCGTTGCGCAGGACTCACGAATCCGTATTTGGAGTTTTGGCCTTAGAAAGTGAAGATATAGACCCTAGATTATAATTTAGTCTTGGATTTCATATGGTCGTTGCATCAAGATGATTATCGCTTTATTGATAGAAATTTCCTCTAGAGTTTTCCCCTATAACCGGTTCTAATCCGTAAACAATCTTCTTGACGGATATCGGTTTTGAGATTCTTTTTATGCTGCCGATATGGATCAGTTCTATTTTAATTTTTACTTTTTTGGTTCTTTGCTCGCCTGCCTTTTTTCCATCTACGTTACCTTCTTCTTTTTAAGTATTAAAGACGGAAGTAAGGCTGCATTTCACTTGGGTCTTTCGACCTTAGCAATGACCATTTTTCACTTAGCTTATATTATAGCATTCATCTCTTTTGATCAATGGACAATCATACATCGATGGCTCGCGATCCCTTCTCCTATGATGGGATTTACTCAGTGTTTTATATTTTTCTTTTATTTTCCAAATCCTAGGAACGTTAAGTTTGGTTTAACTGTTTATTCTATTTTATATGCGGGACTCGCGATCGTTGAGGCGACATTTATCGCAGTGACATTGCAGTCCGATCATCGTTTCAATATTGGAAGTAATTATTGGGATTTCGAGTCTCATAAATTTTATAAAATTTTTTCCATTATAATTTTAATATATAACTTTTCCTTTTTGGCCTCGGCTACTTGGAGAGCCATTGTAGAGAAAGGAAAAGAAAGAAGATGGATCATTTATATCGCGATCGCTTATTCTACGATTACGATCATTCCAGGCATTTTGAATGTGATGAGTAGGGACGGTTCCGTTTCTAGAAAAGTATTCCAACATACTACCGATATTGCACTTGTAGCTGGTCTTTTTCTAGTGTTGATCATTTACGCGAACGCCACCAAGGAAAGGACTACGATCCTGAGTAAGATTGTAGCTGTGACTATGGCAACTTTTCTTTTGGCGTTCCAGTTAGTTGGTTATGCTATATTAAATGGTTATGATACTTCTTTTGATACATTAAAAGTCCAGGCTTCGGAGCTCGCTGCGTTTCAAGGAAAGAAGCCTGAGGGTTTTGCCTATCTGCTTTCTTTTGATACTGAATCTAAAGAATTCATTATGGAAAAAGGGGAGAAGGACTCAAGGTTCGATTCAGAGGATCGTTTAGAGATCAAATTTTTCAATGTGACCCGAAAGCTTACGAATTTGGGAACATTAAATGCAAAGGAAAGATGGGAAAGATCTAAAATGATCCTCGCAGATTCTCCTAAAGAATTTTACGCGTATTCGGAAGGAATAAAGAATTTTTATGAATCAAAAGGTGATGCGAAGGTTTCAGATGCTGAACTTATTGATTTTTTTCGTTTCTTAAATAAAAGACTGAATATTATAAAAAACAAATTTTCCAATCTACCTTCTAAAAATGATCCGACTGCTTTGGCCAAACTTCTGAATTCTGAAGAGATTGGTTTAAAGTCAGTGCTTGAACAAGTCCGTAAAAAAGTAGAAAAGGATATTTCTTCAGGGAAGTCAGAGCTTGAGGTTAGATCTTCGTTTATTCTTCCATTAACTTCTTTAAGAGAAGTGGGGGAAAGGATGTATAGAGGAGCAAAGTTTAATAAGGCGGATGAAAAAACTCCTGAGTTTTATTTAGCATATTTGGTGATCCATCCTCAAAACGAAAAAATTTACGAAGTAGGATTCACTTATAGATCTTTCAGGGAATATTTACATTCTCCTTCTTTGGTATTGGTGATCTGCCTTTTGGTGATGGTCGTTACTATCAGCTTTGGATTTAGATTCTTCTTTCATAATGCAATCGTAAAACCTATGGAAGACGTTGTGGTTGGATTGACCGAAGTTAACTCTGGAAATTTGGAATATAGATTAGTCCCAAGAGTAGAAGATGAAATCGGTTTTATTGCGAGATCTTTTAATAGGATGGCAAGATCTATTCAGGCAGCCAGAAAAAGATTAGAGCAGTATGCTAACGAATTAGAAGAAAAAGTAAAAGATCGAACCAAAGAATTGGAACAAACTTTGAATGAGGTTCAGGAATTAAAACAACAACAGGACGCTGATTATTTTTTAACTTCTCTTTTAATCAAGCCATTAGGTTCGAATAAGGCAAATCAAGAAAATGTAAAGGTCGAATTTCTTTTAAAACAAAAGAAAAGATTCACTTTTAGAAAGCATGAAGATGAGATCGGTGGAGACTTAAATATCTCTAATCATATAGATTTGCAGGGGAGGTCCTATACTGTATTCTTAAATGGGGACGCCATGGGTAAGTCTATGCAGGGTGCAGGAGGTGCATTGGTTCTCGGATCTGTTTTTGAATCCATTGTTGAAAGAACAAGAGTAGTAGACACAATCAAAAAACAATCTCCAGAGAGATGGTTAAAAAACGCATTTATCGAATTACATAAAGTTTTCGAAAGTTTTGACGGGTCTATGCTTGTCTCCTCGGTTATTGGTCTTGTGGATGATGAACTTGGAATATTATATTATATTAATGCAGAACATCCTTGGACGGTTTTGTATCGAGATGGAATAGCAAGTTTTATAGAGAATGAGTTTATGTTCCGGAAACTAGGAACTACTGGTGTGGAAGGGACTATTTTTATTAAAACTTTTCAGTTAGAACCTGGGGATTGTATCTTTGTAGGATCTGACGGTAGGGACGATATTATCCTGGGAATGGATTCTGATGGAGATCGGATTATCAATGATGACGAAAAATTATTCTTAAACTCTGTGGAAAAGGGGAGAGGAGATCTCCAAGAAATATATAATGTGATCCTGAATATTGGTAAATTGAGTGATGACCTTTCACTCATCCGATTATCTTTTGCTGGAAATGGAAGGCATACAATTCAGCATGATGAAAAGAGACAAAGGATCAAAGAATTGCTTAGGAGCGCAAAAGAGACCTTCTTAAATAAAGATACACAAGAAGCGCTCAGTTATTTAGAAGAGGCAGAATCTCTGGATAGCAGAGTCCCAGAGGTGAAAAAGAATTTTATAAAACTATTCTTAAAATTGAAAGATTATCAAAAGGCAGCCAGATACGCGGAAGATTATTTTAAGATGAATCCTATTGATAGCGAGATCTTGTATGTGGCTTCCTTTGCAGCTAGAAAGGCAGGTCAGATCAGAAAGGCTCTGGATTTTAGCGAGCGACTTCGTTTGAGAGAACCTTCTCATATTAAAAATCTAACCAATCTTGCTGAGATCTATATAGCAGTTAAAAATTTTGATAGAGCAGATTCTATATTAAACGAAGCGATCCGTTTGGATCCATCCAACGAATCTGTTTTGAAGGTAGGAGAACTTTTGAAAAAATATTTGGATAGGCTTTCAAATGGAAACGGACAATCTAAAGAACCCTAGATTGTCCGGCCTATGTTTTATTATTTTTTAATATGATATCCTGTCTTGAACATCCAAGCCACAACGCATAGACAAGAAATTAAGAAAAGTGAGATCATAGTTAGACTGATCTCAAGGCTTACATCACCGATCTCATAAAAGCTCCATCTAAATCCGCTGACCAAATATAGGATCGGATTGAATAAAGTTACAGTCTGCCAAAAAGGAGGGAGCATATTTGCAGAATAGAAACTTCCCCCTAAGAAAACCAAAGGAGTGATGACGAGCATTGGGATCACTTGCAACTTTTCGAAATTATCGGCCCAAATACCTATTATAAACCCGAATAGACTGAAAGAAACACAGGTAAGTATCAAAAAGAAGACCATCAAGAATGGATGAGCGATCTTTATTTCTACAAACAAAGAAGCAGTAGCGAGCATGATGGATCCTAAGATCAAAGACTTGGTTGCGGCAGCTCCCACGAAACCGATTACTGCTTCCATGCTAGAGACAGGGGCGGATAAAATTTCGTAGATGGTTCCAGTAAACTTAGGGAAATAGATCCCGAAAGAAGCGTTAGAAATACTTTCGGTCAATAGTGAAAGCATGACGAGTCCTGGCACAATAAATGAGCCGTAAGAAACTCCGTTTACTTCTTGGATCCTGGAGCCTATCGCAGAACCGAAAACGATAAAATACAAAGAAGTAGAAAGAACAGGCGACGCAATACTTTGCATCAATGTTCTTCTTGTTCTTGCCATTTCGAAAAAATAGATGGCTTTGATTGCGTTCAGATTCATTTGGATTCCTTCACTAATTGTACGAAAATTTCTTCCAAACTGCTTTGGGTTGTATTCAAGTCCCTGAATTCAATTCCGGACTTTTTCAATTGTTCTAAGAAGCTTGCGATCCCGGTCTGTTTTTCCTGGCCGTCATAGGTGTATAATAATTGTTTCCCTTCATTCTTTAGTTCTAATTCGTAACCGTTAAAATTATTTGGGATACTTTGGAGAGGGGAAACAAGATCAAGTAGGATCTGTTTTTTTCCAAGCTTATGCATTAGTTCGGTTTTCTTTTCTACAAGGACTAGTTCCCCCTTGTTCATGATACCGACTCTATCTGCGATCTCTTCTGCTTCTTCGATATAATGTGTAGTGAGAATAATGGTAACACCTTTGTCTCTAAGAGCTCTCACTACATTCCACATATCTTTTCTGAGCTCTACATCGACGCCTGCGGTTGGTTCATCTAAAAATAAAACCATTGGTTCATGTGATAATGCTTTTGCGATCAAGACCCTTCTTTTCATTCCGCCAGATAAGGTCATGATCATCTGATCTTTTTTTTCTAAAAGAGAAAGGGACTTTAGAAGTTCATCGATATAATCTTTGTTAGGTGATTTTCCGAATAGGCCCCGGCTGAAATTCGTAGTAGTTAAAACAGATTCAAATGCATGAACAGTAAGCTCTTGCGGGACAAGACCGATCATAGATCTAGTCTTTCTGTAATCTTTGATAATATCGTAACCGCCTACGGACACAGAACCCGAAGTCGGATTGACTATCCCGCAGATGATCGAGATCAGAGTGGTCTTTCCTGCACCATTTGGGCCTAAGAGTGCGATGATCTCTCCTTTTTCAATATCCAAGTTAATGTTTTTTAAAGCTTGGAATCCATTGGAATAGGATTTGGAGAGGTTTTGGATGGAAACAATTGGAGAGTTGGAGTTCATGCGATTCCTTCAAACCGTTCAATAAATTATTCGATTATCCAAAATACAAAACTCAAAGATATTGGCCCACACCAATTTTAGAAGATAGAATGGTTTTGTGGACCAATGGAGATTGGTCGGTTTCCACCAAATGGAAACCGCATGTTGGAATTCCTACAAGTTTAGAAAAAAGATCAGTTACGACCTTGTTTCTCTCTTAAATAAATATAGTATGCAGCTCCTACTGCCACACCAGGAACCACTCCGAGTAGAAGAGCGATCCATCCATTTTTAACTCCTTTTGTTTTTGCTTCGTATACGATCCAAGCAGCGAGAACAAGCCAGGTAAAAATTATATCTAAAGCATAAGCGCTTGAGAATGGATTAACGAATCCCCCTAAAAACGCACCGATCACATCAAAATTTTGTGATAAAGGTGGAAGCACTAAATACAAAAAGCCTGCGGTAAACACAGAGCCAAGGATAATCAGTATATTTCTAAATGTCGAAAGGTTCATTTTATTCTCTTGGTTAAAAATTTAATAACAAAGAGTAAGAATTTTTGTAAAGAAGGCCAGAGAAATTTTACTTTAGGAATAAAAACTCTAGAAAAGATCTTAAAAAACCGGATTGGCAAAAACTGGATCTGATCCAAAAAGGAAATTGTCCAAATGTCCGATCTACAAGAATTAAAAAAAATATTCGGGGTTTCCGAATTCAGGTCTTCTCAAGAAAAAATTATTAGGGATGTTTTAGAAGGGAAAAACTGCCTAGTGATCATGCCTACTGGGATGGGCAAATCTTTATGTTATCAATTGCCCGCATTGGCATTGGAGGAGCTGACAGTCGTAATTTCTCCATTGATTGCACTTATGCAGGATCAAGTGGATAAGCTGAAATCTTTGGGAATAGATGCAGAATTTGTGAACTCTTCCATTTCTAAAGAAGAGCGTAATCTTCGTTATGAAAACTTAAAGAATGGAAAGTATAAAATTCTTTACGTTTCCCCAGAGAGATTTCGTAAATTTCATTTTTTAGAAATTTTTAAGACTAGAAAAGTTTCTTTATTGGTTGTAGATGAGGCACATTGTATCAGCCAATGGGGACATGACTTTAGGCCGGACTATACTAAAATTTCAGAATTCAGAAAGATCCTAAAAAATCCTAGGATCATCGCTTTGACTGCCACAGCGACAAAAGAGATCCAAAAGGATATAATCAAACAGATTGGATTATCTGAATCAGACATTCAGGTTTATAACGAAGGAATTTCTAGACCAAATCTTTATTTAGAAGTTAGGACTTTTGTAGATTCTTCTTCTAAGGCAAAGGAATTGATCTCTTACTTAAAAAATTTGAAAGGTAATACGATTGTATACTTCAACCTGATCAAAAATATAGAAAAGTTTTCAGAACTTTTGGATGTAGAAAAGATCCGGTATAGAATGTATCATGGATTATTATCTCCTGATAAAAGAAGAAAGATACAAAGTGATTTTCTAAATTCGAAAGACACTTTACTTTTAGCTACGAATGCATTCGGAATGGGTGTTGATAAAGCGAATATTCGCACAATCATTCATGCGGAACTACCTTCTTCCTTGGAATCTTATTATCAGGAAATAGGAAGAGCAGGAAGAGATGGTAATCCTTCCGACTGTCTTTTGTTTTATAACCAAGATGACCTAACTGTTCTTATGGATTTTATTGAATGGCAGAACCCTGATGAGAATTTTATGATCCGAGTGCATCGTGTCTTGAAATCTGTGGGAGAAAAACTTTCTTCTCTTGAGTATGAGGAATTGCAGGCCATGGTAGTTCATAAAAATCGGGGAGACCATCGTTTACAGACTGTCCTTAATCTTTTCGAAAGACATGGAGTTACTTCGGGCGATCTGGAAAGAAAGTCTCTTGTTTTACGTGGAGAATTACCTGACGTTCTAACGGATCCGAAAGTTTTAGAAGAAAGAAAAAAAGCCAGCTTGAATCGATTGTATCAGATGCTTATGTATTTAAAGTCTGAGAAATGTAGAAGGGAATTTTTATACGAATATTTTGGAGCAAGTTTCCATACTTGCGAAAATTGTGATATTTGTTCTAAAAATTAAACTCTCGGAATAGAAAATGTAAATTTGCTTCCTTTTTTTTCTTCAGATTCTACTGAAATTTTTCCGTTATATGCTTTTATAATACTATAAACTAAAGGTAGACCTAAGCCTGTTCCAGATTCATTTTTAGTTCCAAGTCGAGTAGATTTGATTTCTGTTAAAAATAAATTCGGGATCATATCTTTAGGCATTCCGATCCCGGTATCTTCCACAAAAAATTCCGGATCATTCTTCTCATTAGAAAATCCTATACTGATCGTATCATCTTCTCTGCAGAATTTTATAGAATTAGAAATTAGATTAATAAATATTTCGGAGAATAAGGTCCTATCTACATTCAACTTCACATCATCCGGGATCCTATTTATGATCTGGATCTTCTTTGCTTCTGCTTGAGGAAGAAGTTTTGCTAGTACTCCTTCGACCTCCGGATATACATAGATCAAACTATTGTCTAAAGGAAATGAGCCTGATTTGAGTCTGTTCAGATCCAAGAGAGTCGCAATCATCTCTAAGGATTGAGAAGAAGTATATTCCGCCCTATCCACCCATTCTAATAAGGATGTATCGTCTAATTGTTCGTAATCATTTCGGATCAAATGTAGGATTCCGATTACTGTTGTAATAGGTGATCTTAAGTCATGAGTCACTAAAGATAAGAATGTATCCTTGAGTGAATTCGCTTCTTCTGCGGTATGTTTTGCTTCTGCTAATTGTCTGGTTCTTTCTATTACTTTTTGTTCCAAAGATTTTTGCAGCTCCTCTAATCTCACGAACGCATTGGAAAATCTAATGGATAACATTACCGTCTGGGAAAATAAGAATGCGAGAAGTCCCCAGCTTGCTAAATACTCCGCCTTTATTATTAAACTTTGGTTTAAAATATCATTTAATGTGGTTATGAAAAGTATAAGAGATCCAACTGCGAATAGAATGGCTCCTTCTCTCCTTCTGAAAATACAAAGAGCAATCATTATAAAAAAGTAAACAGTGCTTATTCCCACGAAAGCTTGGAATATTCGAATATAATTCATATACTCCGCAGAAGGAAGTGCTAAAACCAAAACGAAGAATACGAAGCTAACTCCTATAAATAGATTATTGAAATAATTATGGAATTTTTCGTCTGGAAATACTGCTTTTAAAAAAACAGAAAATAGGGGAAGAGCTAGAACAAATGTTAAAATGTCCAGTTTATGGATGTACACCCAAAAAGAGTCCGGCGTGACTTCGTATATAAATACTGATCCTGTGAAAAATCCTCTAACGCTTAGATCAATGCAGAATAATCCGAACCAAAGTGCCGATTTATCCACTCTTCTCATTAGAAATAGTATCAAATGATAAAGACCCATGAAGAATGTTGCGCCAAAAACCACCCAGCCAAGAGCGATCTGTCTTTTTTTCTCTTCGAATACTGATAATGTATTTCCTAACTTAATGGATTTGCGGAGCCCACCGGTTATATGATAAAAATTTGATATTTGTAATGTGAGTTTTAATTCTTTCGATTCCTCATCTATTAAGACAATTGGATGTTTATAGGAAGGGAGCATTTCTGCTCTTGAATTTCCGATCTTTCCATTTTCGATCAGAAGTTTTCCGTTCAGAAAAAGTTTGTATGCTGTAGAAACATCTCCAATTTGAAAAGATAGATCTTTTACTGGTTTGTCTAAGAGAACTGTAAGTTTGTAAGTTCCGAGACCTTCGCCACCATGGCTTTTACCATTTTTTGTAAATAAATTCCAAGCACCTGGGACAGAAATGAATCCATCTTTTACAAAAGTTTCTGGAGCTATCACTCCATCTGCAAATTCCCAATTACCATCTAAGGCAACTGTAGAGAAACGATCTCTATCCCAATTCCTCAAATCTAAAATTCCATCTTTTGCTTGAGGAGAGTAGATCTCGGTTTTCCCCGAACATCCAAGAAAAACCAAGAGAACTAGTAAATGAAAGATAGATGATCTCATTCTAATCTCTGGTTTCCAGTTTATTCCTCGCCTAAACCCTGTATAGAAAATTGCAGAATGATATTTTTAAAAAAAGACTGAAAACCCTAAAAAGAATCCTCTTAAAATCTCATAGTTCCCTGATCTAGAACCATTACTAATAGAGCTAGAAGAAGGTGAGGAAATATTATAGCTCAGATTCAATTGGTCAAAATGCAAATAACTGAAATAAGAATAAATTTGGTTATATCCCAAATGAAATCTCATATTCTCATTAAATTTATATTGGAGAGAAATTTCTGACTCATAACCTCTAAAAATTCCTCGGGTCCCAGCACTTCCATTTGTAAAAACTAATGTATCTGGAGAGATCATTGGAGTTCTAAAAAATCTGGTTCCTTCCGTATAAAACACATCTAAACTTAGATTCGCAGAAAAATTTTCCATAAATTGATAAGAAGATTGGATGGAAACCTGAGGCCCGTAGGTATAAAAATATTCCTGGAAGGCGCCGTCTAAGATGTATTTGCCGTAGGTGTACTTATTGATATTACGAAGCCCTCCGCCCAAATATAAATTCCAATTTTGAGTTGGAGAAATGATCTTATAAAAATTTGCTTCGAACTCAGATCTTGCTAAAGGAGAATAATAAAATCTTTCTGCAGATAAGGCACCTGAATTGGATCGGATCACATTCGAATTTGGATTTACCAATTCTATTTCGTAATAAGAGATCTCAGCCCTATAATTCTTTTCATAATTTTCATAGCTGAAAACTGCTGGAACCAATACCTTTTGATTTTGCTGCAAATGGTTTGTTTCTATAGAAACATTAGGGTCTGTTTTTTCAGAATAAGAAGTGAAATTATAAGGAATAAAACTATAAGTCTGCCTTTTTAATAATAATTCGAATTTTTGTTTTTTCTTATCGACGATCCCGTTTTTAGGAATTTCTTCCGAAGCTTGTAAACTCGAAATTAAGAATAAATTTAAAAGAATAAAAATGATATATTTTTGTGAAAGATCCATATTCTTCTGCACCTAAAAAGAATAAGTTAGATGATCTTTTTAAAATATAAAAGGTCAACGACTTTCAGATTTTCTAGTATACTTACCAAACTTTCCATTCGAGAATTGGATCTCGGAGATATTATGAATTTATTTATTACCGGAGCTTCCGGATTTGTAGGCGGTGCGATCGCTCGTCATTTAAAAGGAAAACATAAGATAAAGGTATTATCCAGATCTGCAAAAACAGACTCGGTCCTAACTGAACAGGGTTTTGAAATAGTAAGCGGAAGTTTAGAATCTATCACTTCTCAAGATCTTAACGGAATAGATATTGTGATCCATTGCGCAGCATTTGTTGGTCCATGGGGAAGTCTCCAAGATTTTTGGAAAGGAAATGTAGAGGGGACCACTCGTTTATTAGAGGCTTCTCAAAAAGCAGGAGTTAAAAGATTTATACATATGGGAACAGAAGCTGCTCTGTTTCACGGACAAGACATGGTCCAGATAGATGAGACTTATCCATATCCTAAAAAAACTCCTTACTATTATAGCCGCAGCAAAGGAGAGGCAGAAAGAAGAGTGGTCTCAGCAAATCGTTCTGGATTTGAAACGATAGCTCTTAGGCCTAGACTAGTTTGGGGTCCAGGAGATACTTCAGTTCTTCCTGTTCTCAAAAAGATGGTGTCTGAAGGAAAATTCATGTGGCTGGATGGGGGAAGTGCCAAAACTTCTGTGACCTGTATTCCTAATTTGGTGCATGCAACTGAACTTGCTTTAACTAAAGGTGTGCCAGGCCAAATATATTTCATCACTGACGACGAAGATAAAACAGTAAAAACATTTTTAACAGAGATGATGCAAACCCAAGGAATTTCACTTCCTCAAGCTTCTATCCCTTCTTCACTTGCCGGATTTTTGGCGATGATAGTGGAGGGGATCTGGAGAATATTCGGAATTCGTAAAGAACCTCCTATGATGAGATTTCCTGTGGATATTATGGGAAAAGAATGTACTATCCGTATCGATAAGGCTAAAAAAGAATTAGGATATAAACCTGTGGTTAGTATTGCGCAAGGTTTACAGTTAATGAAAGGTTGAGTTTCTGAGTTAGACTTTCATCTCGGAAACTTCTTCTTGCCGGCTTTCTATCTTTGCGCTTTTTAAAATAGTCTCGAGTAGACCTGGAAATTTTTTTTCCAGGTCATCCTTTCGGATGATTGAAAATCTTTGAGTCCCTTCGTATCTAGTAAAAATCATCCCGGCATCTCTCAATTTCCCCATATGGTAGGAGAGATTTGTTTTCGGCGCATAGACAAGAAAGGTGGAACAATTGGATTCACCTTTTTCTGAAAGATCCAATAATATCTTCCTGCGGATCGGATCACTTACCGCTTCGAATATAGAGTTCAATTCTATCTGATCTAAATTGGGATGAGTTGGCTGTTTAGACATCGGAATTTTTTTCCAATACTCCTTATAAAGTTCAATAATATTTGAACAAAAGATTGACAAGCACTTTCTAAGTTTTAAAGTTCAAATATTATTGAACTAATGGGAAAAAGCCTCGATTTGCCTTAATATCTAAAGATTGCGCAAACGGGACAAAGGAGACTCCTATGAGAATACTTAGGTCGATTCAGAAAACCTACCAATATTTGCCGATTCTGCTGTTTTCCTTCTTCTTTATCACTCCTCTTTTCGGAGATGAGGTAAGGCTGAAATCAGGGAAAGTCCTGAAAAATCTGAAATTGGAGAAGGAAGCGGAAGAATATTATATTTTTAGTTTAGAAGATTCTATCCCGGTCCGGATCTCAAAATCTGAGGTCGAAGTATCCAGGCTGAAAACAATACACAAGAATTGAAGGAACAAAAACAGATCCCTTCCAAAAGAAATTATGATCTGGTTTGGACTCAGGCCCTGACAAATGATGTGTTCATCAACGGTAACAGTTTATTCGGAAACGCTTTTGATAGAAGAGCAGGTCTTCCTTATTCAGAAGTCCCTAGATCATTGATCCTGGATACAATGGTGAATATCCCAACACCTGTAGAAGGTTTGCAGCTGATCATCAGAGATTATTCTCCTTTGACCGGAAGAACAAACAGAGATGTGGATGGAGTTTTTCAATCACATCCATATGGACCAGGGGTCGATCTGGATAAGGTTGCAGAAGATCCAAATACAAATAGATTGAGAAAGGAGCCTAACGGACTTAGAGAAGGTCTTGCCACTCTTCTTAATTATAAATGGTCCACAAATCGTTTAGGAGATTGGAATGCAGGTTGGATCTATTACGCGAACAACCAGCCGAGTTTTGCTCTAGGACTTTTCACTTTTGGTTGGGCATTGCCTGTTTTGAAGTATATTCATCCGACCTACACTTATAACGTGAGAGTGACTTCTGAAAGAATTGGAGGCTCAAGTATCGCAGGGGAGAAGGACCTGGAGTCTGGATATCCTACGAATGCATTTAATGGCACAACTTTTCATAGATTCTCAGTATTTCATGAATATGAGATCACTGAAAATTTTAAGATCCAACCAGGGATCGATTTTGGATACCAATACTATAATGATAATATAGATAGAAGGTCCGGATTTAAGAATATAGATTATAAGGTAACTGTAAAGTATTTGGGATTCTCTTTTTCACTCACGGATGTTTATAGACCAAATACCTATATGATAGATAATAATTATTATTATCCAAATAACGTGGGAGGTCAAACAGTAGGGACAGTTCCGGGAGCAACTTGGGTTGGTCCATTAACTGGGAATTCTAATGATGGATTGACTATTGATCCTTCTAAAGGTTATGGACTCGTGAATGATTTTATCTTAAGTTCCATCCAAAATTCAGGATTAGATCCTAATGTAAAGCAGGCTCTCGTAAATAAACACCTGGAGCAAAAGATCCCTCTTCATAGTATTATCTGGTCTTTTGGATATTCTATCAGGATCTAAAATAAACACCGGAAGAGAATATTAGAAATTTATGATCTGATTCTTCTTCCGGTGTTCTTTTCGAATGGTTAAACAAATTATAAAGCTCTGCCTATTTTGGTAGCTTCTTCTACTTCTACAAGTTTTCCAGTTTTCACATCGTAGAAATATCCATAAACAGGAATATCCTTAGGGATCAAAGGATGGTTTCTGATCCTTTTTACATCATCTACCACACTTTTTTCTAGACTTTCAAATGTAAGAAAGGAGATAAACCTAGCTTCATCCGAGCCTCCAGATTCTTCTTTATTCTTCCA
The DNA here is from genome assembly GCF_004769555.1 of Leptospira koniambonensis. Lineage (NCBI taxonomy): Bacteria > Pseudomonadati > Spirochaetota > Leptospiria > Leptospirales > Leptospiraceae > Leptospira > Leptospira koniambonensis. The sequence goes on from NZ_RQFY01000004.1 coordinate 1,909,810, forward strand.
TCCGCTGGAATCCACAGTTGCTGTTTTTAAACTTTTTTCCAAAAGGTTGCGAATAATCTGATCAGTGAATAAAGCCATTCCACAATCAGAATGATGGATTACGAAAAATTCTTTCGTGCCCAAAAGTTTGTGGGAGATGATAAGAGATCGGATCGCATCGTCACTCGCTCTTCCTCCAGCGTTTCGTATAACGTGCGCATCTCCTTCCGAAAGACCCGCGTACTTAGCCGGATCCAAACGTGCGTCCATGCAGGTCAGGATGGTAAAACTTCTGGCAGGGGGAAGAGCCAATTCTCCCTTTTTACCGAACTCAGAAACATATTTCTGGTTCGCTTCTATGACTTCTTGATGCACTTTGCTGGTTTCTTTTTGCAATGTAGTTGAGTTTGACATGGTGGATATTGTATCCGTAATAGCAGATATTGCTTTTGATTTTAGCAGAGATGGGAGAAAAAAGGCCTTAGATTGTTTAATCAGTTAGGGAGAAGGTCAGTATTTTATACTAAAAGATCGATGGGTTTAAAAACCGCAGGTTGGAGTTCCTACTTGGAGAGAAGGAGTTCCAACTAAACAGGAAATAAATTTCCAGAAAATATAAGATAAACCATGTCTGAATGATCGGCTGCCTTGGTATAGATTTCAGGATGGAAGTTCCAAATCTATGATCAAAAAAATATTCTGCCTAATATTCTTATCCATACTCGTACTGAATTGTTCAAGCTTTCAGAAAATTTTTAAGAAAGATCGCGATGATTTTCTATTTTCTTCCCGTTATAAAGAAACTCAGGTGTTTTTCATCCAAGCAGGTAAGGATTCTCAAATAAAAGGAGAAGAGGGAACTATTATACATTTTCCTCTTGGTTCTCTTCTTGGAGAAAATGGGAGACCATTAGTGGGAGAAGTTCGAGTAGAACTTTCAGAATATTATTCAAATGCAGATATTTTGCTTTCTGGTTTAACCACTACAAGCGGAGAAAAATCGATCGAGACCAAGGGAATGATACGCTTAGAAGTATATTCATCCGAAGGACAGAAAGCAAAGGTTAATAAAGGAAATCCTGTCCGTGTAGAATTTAAAAATCCTATGGAACCGGGTTATGAGATTTTCTATGGGAAGAAGAAAGAAGACGGAAGTTTGGATTGGACGAATGACAGTCTCAGTTGGAAATCCGATCTTTCTTTTGCTCCTGCTAAGACAAAAGCACAAGCAGCAATGCCTTCTTCTTATGGAAGAGAAGAGTCAATTTCTGTAACACAAGGGGCAGGAGTTGCAATTTATAATTTCAATTGGATCAATTGTGATCGATTTCTGAAATTTGCACCGATCATTCCGCTTCATTTGAATGTTTTGGAAGAAGAGTTATTAAAAAGGAATTACGAGGACAGACCAGTCTTTTTACTGATATTTAAAGATATCAGTTCTATTATGCCTACATATATAGAATCGAGCAAAAGAGTTTTATATTTTCCTAATTTACCTCCAGGAAAAAAAGCAACTGTGATCGGATGGAGAAAGTCCGGTGAGACTAGATGGCTTTATTGGAAAAAAGATGTAGTGATTGGCGAAGAAGATAATCTAAATCCTGAATGGACTTCTTATACCACAAAACAATTGGCTAAACTTTTAAAAGAGATAAAGCCTGAGGTGCAGGAAAATAAATAAGAATACTGCAAGTATGTTTAGCCTTTTGTTCTAAAACATACTTTAAATAAAACGAATGTTTTAGCTTATTTATAAATTTTGAAACTTACTCTCAAATTGAAGGATAAAAAAATTCTAATAATCTAACTTTTTTCTGCCTCCAGGCCTTGACCGATTTTAATTCTAGAACTATTCTAAGCGAAAATTTTGTCGGCGATGTGGAATGAAAGTAACGCTGTTTTCACGAATCGATTCCAAGTTTTTAGGATGTATATTTCTTATATTCGTTTTTTATTGTATAGGTTGTGATTCTCAAAAGAAAAAAGACACTGACCTAACGGAGCTTACCTATATTCCGAGCGGAATTTTAGGATTACCAGACTTACCTGTCCCTAAGAATAATCCTCAATCAAACGACAAAGTGTCGTTAGGCGCTAAATTATATTCTGATAAACGATTTAGTGCAGATGGAACTGTGTCCTGCGCCACATGTCATAAGCCTGAACAAGCATTTGTAGATAAACTGAAGGTATCTAAAGGTATTAAAAATCTTACTGGAACCAGGAATGCTCCTACAGTATTAAATGCAGTTTATTATAAGACACAATTCTGGGATGGAAGAAGAAATGATTTAGAAAGTCAGTCTAAAGATCCTCTTTTGAATCCAGTAGAGCATGGCTTATCAAGTCATGATGATCTTATAAAGATCGTAAAATCAGATCATGATTACACTTCTAAGTTTAAAGTAGTATTTGGGATCGATCCAGATTCTATTAAGATAGACCACGTCGCATTAGCAATCGCGTCCTTCGAAAGAACAATCATCTCCGGAAATTCTCCTTTTGATCGTTATAGATTTGGAAAAGAAGAGAAAGCTTTATCTGAATCTGCGATCCGAGGTTTGAATTTGTATATGGGTAAGGCTAGATGCCAAGATTGCCATACGATAGGAGAAACATACGCAATCTTTATTGATGATAAATTCCATAATTTGGGAGTGGGTTTTAAAAGGATCCAACCTAAATTAGAAGAGATCCTTCAGAAAAAAGCAGAATCCAAAAATACTCCTACTTCTGACGAAGAAATACTTACGAATTTAGAATCTTCTGAGCTGGGAAGATTTGCTGTTACCGGAATCAGTGAAGACCTCGGAGCATTTAAAACTCCGGGGCTTAGAAACATCGCATTAACTTCTCCTTATATGCATGACGGAAGTTTAACAAGCCTAGAACAAGTCATTGATCTGTACGATAGAGGCGGAGAAACGAATCCTTTCTTAAGTAGCGGTATTCGTCCTTTGGGACTGAGCGGCCAAGAGAAAGCAGACCTTGTATCTTTTTTAAAATCCTTAACGAGTCCGGTATTGCCTAACATGCCGAAATGAATGGATCGGAAATATTCCGATGGGAGGAAAGTTATGGAAGAGAGTAACCTAAGCAGGAAGGATTTTTTGCGCGGAATGGGAGGTTTACTCGCCGCGAGTATTGTTCCAATGAGTTTGGTTGAGATTGCCTGTGGAGGAAGAGGAAAGGGCACTCATGAAAAATTTACTTTTGCCTTTATATCTGATCCTCACCTAACACATATTAAAGGAACAAATTTCGTTCGTAATTTTGACACTGGTCTGAATAAAGCAATCGAAACCGTAAACTTAATGTTCCCAAGGCCTGACTTTGTAGTATTCGGAGGAGATCTTGCACAATTAGGAAAAAGAGAAGAATTGGATCATGGTATGGAGCTTCTCTCTAAGTTGAAAGTTCCAGTCAAGTATGTGATCGGAGAACATGATTATTACTTGGATATGGGAAATTATTGGCAGGATAAGATCAGCAAACTCAATTATTCGTTCGATCATAAGGGAGTTCATTTTGTAGTCTTGAATAGTATTCTTACATATGATACCTGGATCAAACGTTGGACAACTCCTGAAGAAAGAATGAATGAAATGGCCCGTTTGGATAATCCGAATGGCTCTCCATTTATGGTGGGCGATGATCAGATCGCCTGGTTGAAAAAAGATCTGGAGAATATTAACAGTGGAACTCCATTAGTAGTTCTTTCTCATTCTCCATTATATAAAATTTATAAACCTTGGAATTTTTGGACTGACGATGCTGAGAAGATCCAATCCGTCCTAAGTAAATTTGATAATGTAACAGTCTTCCATGGGCATGTACATCAAGTTTTGTACAACCAGATCAAGAATATAAGTTTCTATGCCTTGATGTCTACTGCTTGGCCATGGCCTTATCCTGAAAGTTATACTCAATCACCGCATTATATTCCTAAGATGACAGTTTTCATGAATCGTCAAGATCCATTCCATGAGAGAGATGGAACTGGTTGGGCATTCGTGAATATGGATAATGCAAGAGAGGAAATGCATTATAAACTTTGGGAGAATAAGGACCGGATCGTAAGATACGACGAATCCGCAGGGCATCCGGTAGATTCAACTTACCAAAAGCCTGAATCTAGAATTCTTCCTCAAACTCATTATTAGGAGAATCTTATGGACGATAGGCTAATGTTTAGAGAAAGATCTAAATCTAAAATTTTATTCGGTATCTGTATTTCTGTTTTCTTTTCTATTTTCGGAACTGCTTCCTTGGTTTTCGCGGACGACTGGGATAAATCAAACGAAGATAAATGGAATGCTGCATTTATGGAAACTGTAGCCCGAGGAGAAAAACTTTTTCATGGACCTGAATTAGGAGGTAATACAGTTCAATGCGCCATGTGCCATCCGAACGCCACCAATACTCACCCGGAGACTTATCCTAAATTCCAGAAACAGATCGGGAAGGTTTCCACATTAAGAGAGATGATCAATTGGTGTATCCAAAACCCACTCCAAGGTAAACCTTTGGCATATGATGATCCTAAGATGATTGCATTAGAAGCTTATATCATGTTTGAGAGAAGGAATTCTGTTCTAACTCCAGGAAAACATTAGAGGAAATGAATATGATTCGTTATCGTTTGTTTTGGGGAATTCTTTCTGTTTTATTTTTCTCGTTTGTTTTTTGTGGTTCCGAGATCAGTGATTCCAGATGTAAAACAGATTTGGAAAAAGGACTTTCTATCTTTGGAACTGTAGAAGATATACATGCAGAGAAGGCAATCTCGATTAAGGAATCTTTTTCCTCAGGAAGTAAGGATTTGCTGTACGTTCCCTTCTCCGCTAATATAAAATTAAAGGAAGATGTTCGAAATTATGTTCATCATGCCCAAGAAGGAAGATATCATAGGGAATATGTTGGCTGGGTAATGCAAAATTCTGCAAATAAATCAGGAACGGAAAAACTTTTGCATTTTTCGTTGCTGGCTAATCTTTCTTCTTCTCGCTGGTATGATGCGAAAAGTGGTCAGATCATTCCTTTGAAGGGAATTTTAAGATATAAAAAAGAGGGAAACGAATGGATTTCCTTAGGTGCATTTGATAATTAAAATTTTTGAATATGCAACACCACAGCATTTGATCCGCAGGTTCCTTGCGGATTCTTTTTATCTGAGGAAGATCTATAATATTCTTCCTTATGAAAAATTACTGAGAAAATCTTTTATCACTCTTTTTGCGGGTTTTATCTCCGATCCATTGGAATGTTTGGACTAAAGCGATCAGAACGAAAACAGTAGCAAACATGATATCGTCTTCGTATCTATAATATCCAAATCGGATTGCAAGATCTCCAATTCCACCACCACCTACAATTCCTGCCATCGCAGAATATCCTAATAAACTGATGGTTGTAACTGTAATCGCTGAATAGATCCCGGGTAATGCTTCCGGTATCAAAACTTCTCTGATGATTAGTGAGAGTTTTGCTCCTGTAGAAACTGCTGCTTCTAAAACTCCTTCTGGAATTTCTCTAAGGGAGGTTTCGACTAACCTGGCTAAAAATGGGATGGCTGCTACAGAAAGTGGAACAGATGCCGCGAGTGGACCGATTGTAGTTCCTACTAATGTTTGAGTGAGAGGGATAAGTGCAACTAACAGGATCACAAATGGAATGGATCGAATTAAGTTTGCCAATATTCCGAGTACTGCATGAAAGAATCGATTTGGTATAAATAGTTTCTTATCAGTTAGATAGATCAAAAATCCCAAAGGAATTCCAAATACCAGAGCAGAAGATAAGGATATTCCAAGCATTAGGAATGTTTGCCCGAATGCATTGATCAGTTCCGGATATAATTCTATCCATTTAGAAAAATTCATTTGAATATTTCCTCCACGACGGCTCCATATCTGACGAATGCAGCTCTGACGGTATCTGTGCTATCATCTGAGGGATCAGTTTCTAAATAAAAAATTCCGATTGGTTTTCCCGAAATATATTCAATTTTACTATAAATGATATTCGGGACCTGATTTGTAGCGCGGATGACTTTTCCAAGCACTGGCTCAGTTGCGATCTCATTCTTCAAAACTACTCTGAGTATCCTGCCCTCTGTTCTTGCTAAGGTCTCTTCTGGAATAGAATTTGTGAATGCATGTCCTGTAAGCTTTTTAGTAATTTCCTGAGAAGGATCTGCGAATAGGGAATATACAGTGCCTGTTTCGATCAATTTACCTTTTTCTAATACTGCTACTGAATTACAGATCTCTCTGACTACATTCATTTCATGGGTAACAATAAGTATTGTGATTGAGAACTTTTTATGAATGTCTTTGAGTAACCCTAAAATGGAACGAGTGGTTTCTGGATCCAGCGCCGAGGTTGGTTCATCGCATAATAGTAGAGTAGGGTGATTTGCAATTGCTCTTGCAATCCCCACTCTTTGTTTTTGTCCGCCGCTGAGTTGATTTGGATAAGAATCTATTTTATCTACGAGTCCGATCAAGGATAGAAGTTCAATCACTCTGGAACGGATCTTTTCTTTTTTCCAATCGGCCGCTTTTAAAGGAAGAGCGATATTATCAAAAACTGTTTTATTTAGAACCAGATGGGATTGTTGGAATACCATCCCCACCTTGGATCTATGATGTCTTAGGTCTTCTCCCTTTAAATGAGAGATGTCAGTAGATTCGAAAAATACCTGTCCTGAATCAGGGGTTTCCAGTAAATTTGCGAATCTAAGTAAGGTACTTTTTCCAGCTCCGGTTGTTCCTATGATCCCGAAAATTTCTCCCTTATCTATTTTTAAGGAGATACCCTCAATAGAAGGGTGTATAGATTTCGGGAACGTTTTAAAAACGTTCCGAAATTCTAATATAGTTTGTGAGTTTTCTTTTACTTCCGTTTCCCGAACCATTCCGGCTTTTGGAATCCTTTAAAGTCTTGGTCTACAATTTTTTCGAAGTTTTCAGACTTCACTGCCTCGACTATGTCCTTGGCAAATACGCTGTCTTTTTCTTCTTCTCGAACTACGATTATGTTTTTATGTTCTTCTGCCAATTTTTCCAAGATCACTGCTTTTGTCAGATCCAAACCGGAAGCGAGTGCGAAATTTCCATTGATCGCAGAAAAGTCTGTGCTTTCCAAAGATCTAGGAAGTTGAGCCGCTTCTAATGGCAAAAATTGGATCTGCTTTTTATTTTCAGTGATATCGCTTAAGGAGGCTTTAGTTGGAAGTGCATCCGGGTTTACTTTGATAAAACCTAATTCTTGGAAAAGTTTTAAAGCTCTTAACAAGTTTGTCGGATCATTTGGAAGTGCGATCGACGCCTTCTCCTTTATATCCTTAGGGTTCTTAGTTTTTCCTGCAAACACAGACATAGGAGCAGTAGGAATATTGATAATAGCGCTTAACTTTAGATTTTTATCCGCAGTAAACTTTTTAAGATAAGGAAGATGTTGGAACAAATTTGCATCTATATCACCGGAAGCTAATGCAAGATTTGGTTGGATATAATCGCTGAACTGAACGATCTCAATTTTGTATCCCTTCTTCTCTAGATCAGGAAACACACCTTTTTTTAAAAGATCCCCATATGGTCCTGGGCAAATTCCGATCTTCAGAATTTTTCTATCTCCCGGAAGATTGGGAGCTTCTTTCTTTCCACAGCTTATAAAGAAAGGAAGAAGGGCCAATAATATGATAACTAATTTTCGATTCATTGATTCACCTTGCCTAGGAATTATCTAGTCCAAGGATTTTCAGATTGGGTCTTCTTGGATACTAGAAAAATCTGTTATATTGAATAAAATGTTTAATATAACTCGAGTCCCGGAATATACGTTCCACGCGAAAATTCGGAGGCGGATAGCCTTATTCGGAGTGGTAGGAACTCCTTACTGCAAGGATTCCGCGTATTCTTTCAGTTTAGATAAGAATCGATCTGCTTCCGGATAAGCAAGATGGAGTGCATCGCTATCTTCGTAGATATCTTTATTATCTATAAACCAAAGATATTGAGAAGGAGGAAAATTTTTCTGAACAGTTTCTCTGGTCCTGGTTTCTTTAGCTGAGACAAGGATTTCAGGATGCATTGGCATTTCGAAAAAAATAGGGCGAATACCTTTGGCTTCCAATTCTTTCAGAACAGAAGAAAGGTATATCATTCTATCATTTAACTTTTTCTGCTCTACCGCGGCGCCATACCAACGTTTTACTTCTTGTAGATGTTCTTGTTTTAATCTTTTAGAAATTTCAAGAGCTTCTTGTTCTGCTTTTGGTTCTGGTTTTGCTTCTGAAGCAAAAAAACGATCCGTAAATTGGATCACGAATCCCACTGCATAATTCAAGGGTTGTTTTTCAGATCTAAGAACAGGGAAATTCCTTCGGGTAAAAATAAAAAACGGCTCGGTATTTTCTTGGGAGAATTTTATATTTTCTTTCACGGAAAGTTGATTAACTTCTATCAAAACAAATTTGGGAGAAGTATCCGAATTTTTTAATATAGATAATCCTGTGAGTGCACCTTCTCCCACTAAGGAAAGATTGAACCAGTCTGAATTGGACTTTGGTAACATTCTGTCCGACATGGAAGATCCAACGATCACATATTTGGAATCTTTTCCTTCTGTTAAAAAACTTTCTACCCTAACTCTATTATGCTGCCACCAACTCTGCTTTGGTATTTTCTGAGGAGAAAGAAAATATACAAAAGCAGAATATAGTCCTAAAAAGATCAGAAAGAAGGTAATGAGTCGGATAAAAAATTTCATAATTAAAACTGAAAATAAATAAATGCGGCAGAAGGCCCCTTGTTCAGAACGATCATAAATAGAAGGAATGCATAACCTATATTAGAGACCTTCTCCATTGTTTCTTCCGGATATTTCTCTTTATACCATCCATAAAAATGATAGAAGAACACAGGGATGGAAAAGAATATTAAGAATGTACAAAGTTCCCAGTCAGTTCCAAGGCTCAAATTTGTACCTAATAATTTTAGATACTTAATAGCAGTTTCGAAATCGGGTAAACGGAATAATAACCATAAAAGCGAAACGCATAAGAATACAAAACCTGCCTTTATAAAAGAGAAAAAACGATTTTCAGGAAGTTTATACGGAAAATTTTGATCTAAAAATCTTTCTACTAGTAATAATAATCCATGGCCGATTCCCCAGACCATATATCTCCATTCTGCTCCATGCCAAAGCCCACCTAATGCCATGACTAAGAATAGATTTATATAAGTCCTGAAGTTTCCTTTTCTATTTCCGCCTAGAGGAATGTACAAATAATCTCTGAGCCAGGTAGAAAGAGAGATATGCCATCTTCTCCAGAATTCTGAAAAGTTAGAAGATATATAAGGAAAATTGAAATTGGTTGGAAGTCTATAACCGAATAAGAATGCAGTTCCAATCGCAATCAAAGAGTATCCGGCAAAATCTGCAAAGATCTGAGCAGAATAACCAAAAATCAAAAATATTAAAGTGAGAGTGGAATGATGTGCATTATAAGGAAAATCGATAACGAATGTAAGATCATTCAGATTATCCGCGATTACTGTTTTTAAAAAATATCCAAGTATTAGGATCTTGGCGGCTTGGATCCAAGGAATGTCCTTGAAATCTTTCGTTTTTATCTGAGGAAAAAATTCTTTTGCCTTAACGATAGGCCCAGCTACCAACTGAGGAAAAAAATTAATATAGAGAGAAGATTGAAGGATCAGTTTAGGGTAGGGGACCTTCTCCTTGAAAATTTCAGGACCTATCCTGTAAAAATCCACCACCATGCTGATCCCATGAAAGGTATAAAAAGAAATACCGATTGGAAGAGGGATTAGAAAAATCCAATGTAGGTCTGAAGTACCAGAACTTCCCAGGAAAGTTTTAGCGAATAGCCCGCTATATTTAAAGAAAAATAATACACTTAAGTTTAGAACAACACCTAATGCTAAGACTGATTTTTTAGATTTGAAATCAGGGGTTTGGATGAGGTAAACGATACTCGCGTTCCAAAAGATAGAGAACAAAAGTAAGATAAGTAACCAAGGATCAGTATAAGCGTAAAAATAAAAACTCGCTCCGACTACTGTCAGAAGTTGGAATCTTTTTAGAAAAGGTAGATAATAAAGAGTAAATGTGATCAGTAAGAATAGGAAAAATCCAAAACTATTAAAATTCATGGGAAAGAAAATCTGACTGGTTCAAATTCTTTCCTGGGACCCTTAGGTCAAGAACCTATTATACTTCTCTGGCCTCCTTCACCAAAAACATTTCGATCTCTCCCTTATTCTTAGCTTTTATCAATCCTCTAGACTCGCAGATAAAATCTTCTCTCACAAAATGGAAGGTATCTAAGGAGATATTCACTTCTCCCGCAACGCCGGAGCTTTCCATACGGCTAGCAGTGTTAACCGTATCACCCCAGATATCATAGGCAAATTTTTCAGTTCCGATCACTCCCGCCACCACGCTTCCAGTGTGGATTCCTAAACGTAGTTCCCAGGTAGGAAGTCCTAAACTTTGTCTTTCTTCCTTTTGTTTTTTCATGAATTGTTGGAATTCCAACCCACAGAAGACTGCATCTCTTGCATGAGTATTATTTGGTGTAGGAAGTCCAGCAACGGCCATATAGGCGTCTCCGATCGTTTTGATCTTTTCCAAACCATATTTTTTGGCGATCTTATCAAATTCAGCAAAGAAAAAATGTAGTTCCTTCACTAGTTCTTCTGGAGTCATTTTTTCTGCGATTTGAGTGAAACCTGCCATATCAGTGAATAATACTGTAACACTATCATAACGTTTTGGTTGGACAGTATCATTCATTTTCAATTCATCTGCGATAGATTCGGGAAGGATGTTCCTAAGTAGATTGTCTGACTTCTTCCTTTCTATATTCAGGTTTCTGCTAAGTATAAAGATCAATATCCCGGTAAGGATTTGGACGAAGATATAATTTCCTCCCAGATCCATATATTCTGAATCTCTGTCTTTTTGAGGAACAATGAAGTTTGGGTATAAATATTCAAATACATAGAGGAAGCCGGTTACGAATGCATAAAATGCATAGATGAATATGATATTATGATTTTTTAAAAGGATGGTGGCGATCACCAACGCAGGAATGAAATAATAATGATTTCCTCCGTTAGAACCTCCATGTAAAAACCAAAGAGAAGATAAATAGGTAAGAATTGTTAGATTTAAAGGCCAGAAAAGAACATAATAGATATTCTTAAATCTGGAAAAATAATACATAATGAGCAGGATCAGGCCTGAGACCAAATTTAGAAAAATGACTCTGTGAGAGTATTCGGTTGTCTCTTCGAATATGGAGCCGAGAATATTTAAACTTCCATTCACTAAGGAAATCGCATTAAATAATCTATGCTCAAGAGAGTTCTTTTTAGGATCTCCAAAGATCAGATAAATGAGCTGTATAAGTTTCTGTTTCATATTGAAAGATCGGAGACGATTCTGGTCCCGAAGTAAAAATCTTTCAATGCTTTTATAATAGAAAAAAGGCCAGCTCCCTTAGATTTTGATTGTCTGGAAATTTGGAATAGTATCTTCCATTGGGAGAATAGTATGGAATATCTTTCTTTTAGAGAAAATCTTGGGTCGTATATATTCGTAGATTCTGAAGTAACTCCGTTCAATTCTACTATATGTAGATCTTTTCCTTCTAAAAAATCTTTGAGGGATGAAAATCGTATATCGTATCTTCCGAAATAAAAACCTTTAAAAGAAGAAGAGATTTCATGGATCTTATTTTCTAATTCAGAAGTGATCCATTCCGAGCCGTCTAAAAATAAGGTTCCCTGACAGTGGTTTCCTGCTTCTGAAAGACAGATAGTTTCTCCTAATATAGGGACCTTCTCCCAAGATTCTGAAAATCTTTTTTGAAATGTTTCTTTCTGTATTCTAAATCTGGGATGGTTTTCCACTAATTGGGAAAGAGTAGAGATCCCATTGCCGGTTAGCTTCGGAAATACTTTTCTGGTAATCGAAAATATTTTACCTTTGGTTTCGTTTGGATATCTATAATAAAAAACTCCAACTTCAAATGGTCCCGGATGGAATTCTTGGATGAGCAGATCCACATTCGATTCAAGTAAACATTCTTCCAAATGTTTTGGGGTTAAGATCTTTCTAACACCTTGGCCTCTTTGTCCTGAATCTGGTTTAAGTATAATAGGAAATTTTAATCCGAGAGAATTCATTTTTTCTAAAATAGAATTTGTATTTTTGGAACCTTTGGGAACTAAAAAGAATTTTAATACATGTTTAGGATCTATACTTTGTAAAATTTGAAATTTAGATTCTCCTACAAGTCCTCCCAATGGAATACCAGGATTTGCGGACGCGATTCTTCCAAATCCTAAAGAAGAAATAGATCCTGATCGAATAGAGCGAAAAGATTCGAATGCAATATAAGGGACCAGAGGAAGATACAATTTCCAAGTGGGCCAGAACTCCATTGGATCTGACTTTCTTAGGAGATCCTGCTCTGTTTGGGTTTCTAACATTAGATGACTGGATCCCAAGAGAGAATTAGCTTGTTTGCATTATATTGTAATGTAGAAATCGCAAATCCAAAACTTTCTGGAATATCTTCGAATCCAAGATCGTGTTCGAGAGCCACTCGGATGATTGCCTCATGATGGATTGTATGTTCTTGCACATAAAGTAATTCTCTTTCCCAAGAAGAACTTACCACATTCTCTAGTCCTGAAGAAGTATGAACTAGATAAGATACTTTAACTTCTCCTTCCCAATTCCTTAGTTCGAATTCTTTTATTAATTCAAGAAGGCGATCTGCCGCTGCATTGGGAGAATTTTCATAGAGAGGATTTCTTTCTCTTTGGTCATAAGAAACAAGTCCAGTATCATAGCCGTTCAATAAAGCTTCCGCAAATTCTAAACAATGACGGACTTGTTTACCTATACTTGCTCCGGACAATAGATGTAAAGGGCGGGTATAATTTCTTTCCGAAATCCTATATAGTAAGTCTGCAAATCTCGAAAAGAGGATCTCGAGGGAATCGGTTAAATCTAATTTTGTCTGCCTCATCGAGGGAAACTTCGATAATTAGGAGTTTAGGTTACAGAGTAGGATAAAAAAACGCCTGCATAAGCAGGCGCTCTGAAAGGAATATTCGGTTTGCGATCAGCCGAATTTTCCAGAAATATAATCTTCCGTTTCCTTTTTAGAAGGATCGTGGAACATTTTCTTAGTATTATCGAATTCCACCAAACGACCCATATAGAAGAAGCCGGTATAATCGCTCACCCTCGCAGCTTGTTGCATATTATGTGTTACGATCACGATTGTATAAGAATCCTTAAATTCAGAGATGAACTCTTCTACCTTTTTAGTAGAGATCGGATCTAATGCAGAACAAGGCTCATCCATTAAGATCACTTCAGGATTCATTGCGATCGCTCTTGCAATACATAACCTTTGCTGTTGTCCACCGGAAAGTCCAAGAGCGCTATCATTCAATCTATCCTTTACTTCTTTCCAAAGCGCGGACTTTCTCAAACTTTCCTCAACGATATGATCCATCTCATCTTTAGAGACCTTACCGTTCAGTTTTAATCCGTAGGCGATATTCTCATAAATAGATTTAGGAAAAGGGAAGGATTTTTGGAAAACCATTCCGACTCTTTTTCTAAGTTCCACAACGTTCATCAGAGGATCATAAATATTGATGCCGTCTATTTCCAGTTTACCATTTACTTTAGAGCTATCGATCACATCATTCATACGATTGATAGATCTTAAAAAAGTAGATTTACCACAACCAGAAGGTCCAATGAACGCTGTGACCTTCTTCGCATGGATCTCTAAAGAAATATCATGCAATGCTTGGTTCTCACCGTAGAAAAAATTGAAATGGCGGGATTTTATTTTTACTTTTGTATCTTTCATCTGCGATTAACTCCTCGCATCTCCAATAAAAACGTTATACATGGGCTTTGCCCCTGGATTTCCTGATTCTGTATCTTAAGAATGTAGCGAAAAAACTCATCCCGAAGGTAAGAGTTAATAATACGACTGTGGTAGCATATTGTTTCGGCATCGCTGCGTCTACATCAGGCGATTGGGTTGCCAATACGAATAAATGGTAACCTAATTGCATGAACTGATCTGAAAGGTGCGAAGGTAATTCAGGCAAAGAATACACAACTCCCACGAATAAGATCGGAGCCACTTCTCCTGCTCCTCTTCCAATTGCAAGGATCGCTCCTGTTAAAATTCCAGTTAAAGAATTTGGTAGGATCAATTTCCAAATGGTCTGCCATTTGGTTGCGCCTAATGCGAGGCTGGATTCTCTCATTTCTCTTGGAATACTTCTCATCGTTTCTTCTACAGAGATAATGACTACAGGCAAGGTAAGGATTGCGAGAGTCGCCGCTGCCCAGATTAGAGCTGGTTTTCCCCAAACTGGAGTAGTGTTGTTCGCAACATAATCCATTCCTTTTCCCAGGAATTGGATAAAAAATCCAACACCGAATAGGCCAAATACGATGGAAGGAACTCCAGCTAAGGTATTGATCGCAAATCTAACAGTCATCGCAAACCTAGAATCTCTTGCGGTATATTCAGATAGAAAGATCCCAGTCGCAGTCCCAATTGGAATGCTGAATAAGATCATTATAAAAACTAGATATACTGTTCCATAGATTGCGGGAAATATCCCGCCTTCTAAGTTATTATTCCTTGGTGCTTCCGTCAGGAATTCCCAGTTAACGCCGGAAATTCCTTTGTAGAAAATATTCCCAAGCATGAGAACAACTGCAGTTAAGATCAGTCCAGTCGCAAGCATAGGAGCACCGAGGGCTAATATGGAATAAATTTTATCTTGTACGACTCTTCTTCTTTTAAGTCTGACTTTTTTCCATTTCAAAGAGGTTTACCAAATCTTGTTTGTTTAGGAGCCTTGGAACTTTTTCATAAGCCGTTTTTTAACGTACAGCTCAGTGATTGCGTTCAAGGAAAAAGTGAATAGGAAAAGAAGAACTCCTAGGAAGAACAGAATATTATAATGTTCTGATCCCCAAATAACTTCTCCCATTTCCGCACCGATCGTGGCGGCAAATGTCCTACTCGGATCAAAAATACCGAAACTCATCATAGGGGCGTTACCAGTTGCCATAAGAGCGATCATAGTCTCTCCAAAAGCTCGGCCGATCCCTAAAAGTACTGCGGCAAATACACCAGGTAATGCAGCAGGAAGCATAACTCTATAAGCAGTTTGCCATTCAGTAGCACCTAATGCTAAAGACGCCTGTCTATAAGATTGAGGCACTGTACTTAATGCATCTTCCGCAACAGTGAATATGATTGGAGTGACTGCAATCGCAAGACCGATCCCTCCAGTCAAAGCATTCAATCTGAAGTCTATATCGAAGGTTGCCTTAACTAAGGTGGCAACATCCATTAAGCAGAAAAATCCGATCACAACAGAAGGGAAGTTTGCAAGCATCTCAATTGCAGGTTTTACTATCTCTCTTACTCTCGGAGATACAAAAAACGTAATATTCAAGGCGGCTAAAATAGCTAAAGGCGCTCCGATTAAAATTGCTATGATTGTAGTCTTTGCAGTTCCTATGATCAAAGGTAGAATACCAAATTTAGGAACAGAAGAAACGGGCTGCCATATTTTGCTGAAAAGATTTTCGAAAAGAGAAAGTTTTTCAGGTTCTGGGGCAGTTACAGCAACAGGTTTATTTAATTCTAAAGTATCTCCATCAGGATTATATTCTGCAGGAGCATCCGAACTGGAGTCAGGATTGTATTCCGTTGGCGCTCCGGAGCTTTGGATAGTAGAAGTGGCTTGCGGAGAATCCGAGAAGAATAAGGAAGAAGCTTCTCTAAAGACAAAGAAAAAAATAAGAAGAATGATAAGGATGGAAGTTGCAGCGGTTCCTTTTACTAAGGTTTCCGCGAAAACGTCTATTTTTCTTCTGCTCGGATGTAATAGATATCTCAGCAGAGGATCGAGTTTGCTCATTGATTATTCCGAATTCTGGATTTAAGAACGGCTCCCATTACTGAGAGCCGATCACACAATATTACTTTTTCTTAAGAGGGAAGTAACCTACGTCCTTCACAACTTTTTGTCCGTCTTTTCCGATTACCCAATCGATAAACTTTTTAGTTTGGTCTTTAGGTGCTTCTCTCAGATAAAAATATAGATATCTGGAGATCGGATATTTATTGGTCAAAATATTCGCTTCAGTTGGAAGTTCTGCTTTAGAGTTTGCGTCAGCAGCAACTGCAACGTCTTTTACTCCGGAAGCGTAAGCTGCTCCACCATAACCGATTCCCCATTTATCTTTGGAGATTGCGTTTACTAGTGCTGCAGTTCCTACCATATGTTGTGCAGAAGGATCAAAATCTTGTTTTTCCAAAGCGTGTTCTTTGAAATACTCATAAGTTCCGGAGTTATTCTCACGGCTATAAAGTACGATTTTATGATCTTCTCCGCCAACTTCTTTCCAATTGGTGATCTTTCCAGTGAAAATCTTGCGGATTTCTTCCAGAGTTAGTTTTGCAACTGGATTCTTTTTGTTTACATAAAGAGAAATACCGTCGATTGCAACTTTGATTTCCACACCGTTGGAATTGTATTTTTCCTTTAATTGTTGGATTTCTTGAGGTTTTAGAGGGCGAGAAGCGGAACAAATATCTGTAGTTCCGTTGATTAGAGCAGCAATCCCAGTTCCAGATCCTCCTCCAGTAACTTGGAATTGAACGGATTTATCCGGGAAGGTTTCGGTCCATTTTTGAACCAGGATAACCATTGTATCGGATCCTTTAATGGTGATTGTCTTTTTCTCTTCCCCGGATACGGAAAATGAAGAAAGAGCGAATGCTAATAAGACAATAAGTCTTAAACCTATCTTTTTCATCTGTTTGATATTTCTCCTGAAATATTTTTGAATCATAAATGAGAACCGTTACGAACGGATTTCTCGAATATTACAATCCTGATACACTCTATTCTGCTGCATAGATTTGGCATTTTAGCGCATTCTATGAAATAAGCCCCTGGCCGCAAGAAAGTACAGGGGCTTTTTATTGTTAGTCGGTAGGAAATCCTACCGCCGATTTAATCTTAGTCCCACAATCTCCCCCTGCTTGCCCCAGGTTTGGATCACAGGTATAATATTTAAAATTCACAGGACTTGCATTTGTAGGAATTCCTGAACCCAAAAATCCCAAGGCACCACAAGTTTGCTTGGAAAGAGCGGATTTCCTCAGTTCTGTATCGAGAGAATGTCCAAACATTATATAAAGATAATAATTGGTCGGAGAGATTGTAGAATTAGAAGTTCCCAAAACGGTGAAATGGTCGTAACATTCTCCCGTATAATCAGTGAAATTTCCTGCAACCTCTACCACTACGATTGAGTTGTTTCCGTCGTCAGGAGTTCCGATCAAGGCTCCTAGTAGTGCCGAATCTTCCTTTGTATTGGAAGAGCAAGAAATTGCTAAAAGTCCCAAAAGTGGAAGTATGAATTTAAGTTTAGATTTCATAATTTGCTTTCTCCTCTTCTTAATCTAATCTGCTGTTCAATTGGTCAGGTGTAACCATTCCGGTCCAGAAAGTTGCCTGAAGTTGGAAGTAGAGGGTTTGATTATTGATAGTTTCAGGTTCTCTTGTTATAGGATCTATTCCCAATTTAAGAACTGGGATTTGATAGAATAATTGTGCCTTAAACAAGTGTTTGTCCCCGAAAAGATTCAGACCGACCCAATAATATCTTTTAAGATCGTTATCTTCAATCTTACCGTTACGATTGAAATCTCCTTTTAGGAAATCGTATCTGAAAACAGGCATAATATAATATTTATCGAATATTTGGATATTATATCCAACTGTTGCCTGCCATCCTGAAAGATTGTTGGAAGCCGCTCCAGTATAAGTAGTGTAAGCACCACTTAGATAAATACCATTCCAAGTCATGGTCCCGTCGTAGGTATAACCCCTTAGGTCCAGATTTTTTTGGCAATAACTGGTTTGGTAGCTTGGAACAGTACAATCTGCAGTACTATTATCAGCAGTAGTTTGAGTTGTAAGAAGATACTGAGTAGGAGCGCCTCTTGGGATCGCGCCGTCCACAGCCAGAGTGGAAGCAGGGCCAGAACTAAAGCTTACATTCTTAGTTTGCATAGTAGCAGCACCTAAGGAGATTTTCAGATCTTTTTGGAAGATCTCCTCTCCTTCTTGCCAGCCAACGTTACTACCGTTTTCCTTAACTAAACCACCTAAAACGTTCCATTGAACTCTCGCAAAATATAAAGGAGAATTCAGAATAGGTTGGTTCGGTCTACCAGCAACGGTAAGATCCTGGCGTCTACCAGTTCCGTAGTCACCGCCACCACCATGTCCGTTACCTGCCATCAAGTCGACAGTCAGATATTTTTCATACTTTCCTTCGAAAAAATCTTTTAAAGGAGAAAGTCTCAGGTTTACACCCATATCGAACTGAGGATAAGCATTTGTCATATAAGAACGTTCTAATGCGATGAAGTTTGCAGAAGACATCAAATACTCTCTATGGAATTGAGTCGGTAATTGGCCGAAACTCAATCTTGCTCCTAAGATAGGAATATTCACAAAAAGGAATGCTTCTTGGATATAACCTCTTCCTTCTTTCAAAGAAACGTTCGTTACTTCTCCAGTAGAATTTTTGGTTTGGGTAACATAAGGAGCGTTCAGCATGTTCTCTCCCCTTAAGTTCAGGGCCATTCCCCACCAGGAATTACCTTGGTATTGTAATCCTAAACGAAGACGTCTAAAGTTCCAATCCACGGAATTGAAATCTTCGTTTCCGTTATTATAATTGGATCCAGTCTGAGCGGAGACTCCTCTAAATTGTATCCTACCTGTGATGGTAAGTCTTTCTTTTTGGAGTTCATCCGGTCTACTAGTGAAATGGTTTGGATAAGGATTGAACTTAGGCTCGTTCTTGTTGATGGCCTTATCCATCTTACTCTTAAAACGACCTGGACCAGGTTTGGTATATAATTGCCCATCCTGATCTTCATATATAGTGAATTCTTCTTGTTTTGGCTTTTCCATTTTAGGAGGCTCACCTGCTTGCGCAAGTTCTGCTCCTGGTGGAGTTCCTTGGGAGAAAATCGTCTGGGAACAGACGATAAGCCCTAGAATAAGAAACTGAGATCTTATCCCCTCTAAGTTCTTTCTATTTTTAGATTTCTGCTTCATTCAGAGTTACCTTTTCGATTCGCTTTCTGGGTTTTTTCCCCAGCGAATTCTGTTTTACGTTCAGGTAACAGAATGGCTTCTTTTGGTTACAAAATGATTACAGTATGGAGATGATTTGGTTACAGGCCTCCTTTGGAGAAGTTTTATGCAATATTGGTATCATTTAAGTTACAGAAATAAGACTAAATAATCTAATCATATGATTAGTTTCAGGCTTTTCCCTCTAAACTTTTCTTCATCGCAGATGCATCCTGGGCAAAACTTCTGGAAGCTAAGAATACAAATAGGGAAGTTAATAACACTGTCACAGGAATCAGATAGAGAGAATCATGCAAACCGATTGCCTTAAATTGTTCGGTCATCTCCGAAGCACCCGAGCGTAACATTGCAGATCTGGTTAAATAATCCGAAAACCAGCCGACAACTGCGGGACCAGCCGCTCCGCCTAACAGATACATTGCTGCAAAATAGATCGCCATTGCAGTTGCTCTTAATCTAGGTTCTATCACGTCTTGTATCGCAGGGTAAACGCAGGTATAATAATTATACGAAAGTAACCATCCAAAGCCGAGTAGAAGTGAGAAGAATAAAACTAATTGTTCAGACTGGAGCAATGCTAAAAAAATCAGGATCCCGGAAACGAACAAATTGAATGCACCGAAAAGAAGACGACCTCTTTCTGATCTTTGGTGGATCTTATCTGCAATCCAACCTCCGACTGTTAGTCCGATTAGACCTGTGATCCCTACTATAAATCCAGTGGTGATTGCAGCTTTTACCAAAGTGAAATGATAATATCTTTGTAATAAAGAAACTAGGAAACTATTCACTGCATAGGCTGCAAAATTGAAAGTAAGACCAGATAGGATGATCCACCACATAGTAGGGATCCTTAATACTTTTTTGATGGGTTGGGAAGGTGGGACTTTCGATACCTGGATAGATTCTGCAGCTCCTCTTTCAGGTTCTCTGATAAAAAAGAAAAATATGGAAAGAAGAATTCCTGGCAATGCTGCTATGAAGAATGGAGCTCTCCAAGATCCGAAAGCTTTTACCATTGCTCCCACAGTGAAGAATGCAAGGACAAGACCTAAAGGAAGTCCCAACATAAAAATACCAACTGCTCTTGCTCTTTTATGAGAAGGAAAAAGATCTCCTATAAGAGAGTTCGCAGCAGGTGCATAACTTGCTTCTCCAATTCCAACTCCCATACGAACGGAAACAAAAGATAAATAATTCCAAGCGTATCCATTTAAAGCAGTAAACGCGCTCCAGATCGCGAGTCCCCAACCTATAATCTTTTTGCGGCTCCAAGAATCTGCGAGTCTTCCTAATGGTAAACCGGCGATGGCATATATTACAGTGAATGCAGAACCTACGATACCTAATTGGAGATCACTTAAATCCCATTCATGTCGAATAGGCTCTATGATGATTGCTGGGATCGTTCTATCGAAGAAGTTGAGAAGGTTTGCCAAGAATAGAAGGATTAAGATCCTCCATGCATGTTTGGCTTGATTCGAGTTGGATTCCATCGCTTTGTATCTCCCGAGGGCCGTAATTACCCCTGGCCAGGAAGAAAAAGCAAATCATAAATTTATAATTCGAACGATTGTTCTGAGATAAAAATATAAAGAATAGTTAATGAACTGGTGTTAGGTGAGTAATTAGAACCTCTTCTTCTTCCAAACGGAAGAAGAAGATTATATCAATAGAGAGAGAAACGAACTGGAACGTAAACTTTTACAGTAATCTTTTTTCCATCCAGGACAGAAGGAGAGTAACGTTTTTTATAGAAGGCTTGGATTGCGGATTCTTCTAATCCATATCCTAAGGTTTTACCAATATTACGTACTCTTAAAACTTCTCCTGAGTCGGCGATGATCACTTCTAAAGTAAGAGTTCCGCCTATACCTGCAGACTGAGCGTCTTTGGTGTATTCAGGTTGAACGTTCGGAGAAAGGTCGATCGGCGCAGTGGCACCAGATACGATCGCATCCTGAGCTCCTGCAATTCTAGAGTCCTCTTTCTTTTTTAGAGTGTCTGTAACTTCGAATTCTCCGTCGTCAGGAGCTTCTCCCACGTTTGGATCTTGGATCACTAAATTATCCACGAAGGCGACTTCATCGATGAGTTTGTCCAGATGGTCATAAGTAGTTGGAGGAGTGTACCAGAAAAGAAGTGCTGCGATCTGAAGAAAAGCAGAAGAACCTAAGAAGGTTTCCATTCTGTAACGATCAACAAACCTACGAAGACCAGAACGTTTTTTGGAAGAAGGAGGAGAAGCAACTTGGTTCATTTCAATCCTCCTCCTTGAGTGGTTTTAGTCACGAGGGAAACTTTTAAGGCTCCCGCTTCTTTTAATAATTCGAATACATCGTCGAGACTTGCATAATCCACATCCTTATCCGCATGGATAAGCACCTTAAGGTCTGGTGTAGTGGCAAGCTTTGCTCTTACGTTATTAATCGCTTCATTAAGAGGCATACGGATCTGGTTGAAATATATTGCCTTATCAGCACCTATATACAAGTTCGCGATCTTTTTGTTGAGCTGCTCACCTCCCGGAACATCCGGAAGAGCAAGTGGAAGATCTGGATCCGTATCAAGGACCGAGGTCACCATAAAGAATACCAAAAGAAGAAAGGCGATATCGGCCATAGAGCTGACCGGAATGGAAGGTGGAGCTTTTTTCTTTTTAAGTGCCATAACTTATTTTAATCTTTTTACGGAGACTTGTTTAAATCCTCTCAACTGCACTGCAGAAAGAGCATCTAACATATTTCCGTACTTCGTTTCGCCGGTCGTTTTGATCAAAGCAACTTTTTCATCGAGATTCGGGATTTCCAGATCATTCAGATCTTTTCTGAACTCTGCCAAATCTTTGTAATCACGAGTGCCGAGGACTTTGTTCCTCATCTTGATCGTTTCGCCAGCCACCAGTATCTCGTAGATATTCTCTCTTAAGATTAAGGTGGGGTTGGAGTTTTTGCGGGGAAGTTGGATATTCAAACCCTCCTTCACGAAAAACACCGCGGTCACCATAAAAAATACGAGAAGAAGAAACGCGATATCCGACATAGAAGAGGCTGAAATCTCTTCCAAACCTCTTTTTTTCTTAAGCTGAATCATATTCCGAATTCCTAATAAATGGAAGAGCTAAGATTAAGCTCTTGCGTTACGTTTCAGGAATTCTTTGTAAATTCTGTTTGCAGCTTCTTCCACTTCGGATGTGAATCCGTCAATTCTGGAAGTCAGATATTGGTGGAAAGTCATTGCAGGAATTGCGATAATCAAACCAGCAGCAGTAGTGATAAGAGCTTCTTTAATACCACCCGCTACCACTTTCGCGTTAACTTGGTCAGCATTTGCGATCGCGTCGAACGCGTTGATCATACCGGAAACCGTTCCTAAGAACCCGATCAAAGGTGCGATAGTAGATACAGCAGCTAAGATCACAAGTCCTCTTTCCAGAACTACGATCACTTCTGCAGCTTCTCTTTCGATACCTTTTGCAAAAATTTCAGCGTTACCAGCAGATACATCGATACCGTTTTTCAAAATATCAGAAATTTTATAAGAAGGGTTTGCATCGATGAATTCTTTCGCTCCATCAAAACCTTTCTCATCAACCTTCTCTCCTAGATCGATATTAAAACCTTTAGGAAGAAGTTTGGAAGTAGTAAGGAAGTAGATCCTTTCAAAAATAATTGCAAGAGCAATGATAGAAGAAAGAGCCAATGGATACATTGTCCATCCACCCTTATTGAACAGATCTACAAATCCCCAAGTCCCACTTTTTTCAGCAGGAGCCGGAGCAGGTTGTTCTGCAGGTGCAGTTTGTTCGGTTTTATTTGCGTCGGTGGGTGCCGCATCTTGAGAAAAAGTAGGTAAAGTTGCAGTTAGAACGAATCCTCCTACAAGTGCAATGGCGATCCATTGGCGTAGAGAGAGATTAGTATATCGATTATGCATAGCTTTCGAAAGCTCCATAAGAAGTAATGAGACATTTTTACGAGATTTGAGTTACATATTTATTACGAAGTAGTTACGGGTTGGTTAGTTTGGGGAGGCATTCGGAGAGTGGGAAGGAAGGGTATGGTGTAACTAGCGGAGGATGATGCGGGATTGTAATAGTAGGGGGAGGGGAATATTGAAAGAAATAGCATCGAAACAAGTTTAGAATCCTTGTTTCGATGCCATCTGTTTAGCATTAATTCTTTGTATAAGCAGTCGTGGTATTTGTCCACCAAGACCATTCTACCTTCCAGATGAACGCATAAGAGGTCGCAGTAAACGTTCGAATAATCCCTGAATTTGAATAAATTGGAGTCGGGGGAGTTTCGTTTTTACAAAAATTCATAGCGTCTTCATACAACGAAGCGGAAGGAGATTGGCAATACATAGTCGTGAGCCATGGCGAAATTAACGTTTCCTTCTGTCTTAAATAGAATTTAGCGTATCCATATGGTTTATATCCATTTCCATAACAACGTGGGTCCCAGGGATTTGTAAGCAGATTTCCTGTGCAATCACTTGTATATGCCCCTGCATCTATTACGGGTTTTTGTATCCAATTAGCAGCTGCAGTAGAAGGGACCCCAGGTAATTCGGAGCTTGTTGGATTCGGTTTGTATTTTGCAGCGTCTTTCATTGGCACGAGTAATTTTCCAGATTCTAAAACTTGGTTAAAATACTTAGCACTGACTGTAAGTTGTGTTGTGTCAGTTCTAGAGGAACCTTGGCATGTGCCAGGCGAATCTGTAATGGAAAATTCTATCGTGTAATTTCCCGGAACATCAGGAGTGAATTTTATAACGCTAGATGTAGAATCTGTAATTTGAAAATTTGCATTTGATCCTACAGGTTTACTGATCCATCTCCAACTTCTAACGTATGTATTCGGATTCACCGAACAAGAAGTCATATTTGGATCGAAACTTCCCCTTGATGAAATTGTGGTTTCTCGATTCACTCGAATATTTTGAGGCAAATTATTATCAGAAGAATTTGTAATTTCTAATAATGCAACAGGAGGATCGTTTGAATTTTGTTCTGCAACCGTTGCAAAAGAAGTAACTGTTTCTGGGAGCGAGATTGTTTGTACGCTTGATGAGTTTAACTGGCCCGTCCCTGGATCTATCAGGAATGAATTTATTTTTGATCCAACTGAGTATAAATATCTTCCTGATTTTTCTGCGAAAACACCTATGTTCCAATCGGTAACAGAAAGTCTTTGCAAGACAGTTCCAGCTGCCGAGGGGTTCGGTAAATTCAAAACGGTGATTTCATTCTGGTTTTCTATTTCAGCCCAGCCCGACACATAAACGGCTTTTCCAGTTGCAGATCCACTTACTCCGAGTGCAAAAGTATTAACGGTTGGTGCTTGATTGAATCCGCTGACGGATTGTCCAGTTAGTGGAGCAAACACTACTGAAGAAGCTGATTTTAATCCAGTTTCCGACTCGGTTGAAAGAGAGTTTGGACTTACAATGAACATTGTATTTCCATTGCCCAGGTAATCAAAGGCATAAGGGGCAGCAGAATTTAGTAATGAAAAAACAGTTTGTGTTGTTGAAATTCTACCATTTAAAGGGTTTATTAAGAAATTTTTAATGCTTCCGTAGGTAGATTGTGAATCTCCCGTTGCCCAAATATAGCTAATCATACTACCATTTGGGCTCACTTTTAATCTAGAACCTGTATCCCCTATGCTTGGCGTTGGAAGGAATGTTTGATCAAGAACAATTGTCTCCAGAGTTCTGTTTAAATTCCATTTTAAGATACTGAAAGCAGATGGATTACTTTTATATCCTGCAGCATATATATAAGATCCGGTAGGATCCATTGTCAATCCATACACTGAATCTAAGAGTGTGCTTGAAACATAATATGAATATACTGTTACCAAACTTCCGTTGGCTCGGTTTATTTTTGCCAATACTAGATTTTTTGTCTGCGTATAGTATATTAAAACGTAACTTCCCAATGGATCGGCTGTTAAAATAGTCGGTATATTTCCTGAAATAAATGTATTACTATTTTCTAAAGCACCAGTGAAAGGATTTATTGAATATGATAAAACCTTGTTTGCACTGGTTTGAGTTGCGTAAACAAATTTTGCGAGTTTAATTCCATCTAACTGGTATGATGCTGGAGTATATGGATCGCTAACGTTTCCTGCGGCATCTTTGGTCCAAAGATATAAATTGTAAGAACCACTTTTTGAAAATTCTTTGAAATTTGGTTTTATCGCAGACCATTCACTAAAGTAAGAAAGTGGTTTTTCATTTGTTGATGTAAGCGCCCAGCCGGTAACGGATACGTTATCGGTAGCATTTGCATCGAAAGTCATATATGGATATGTTGTAGGAGTTGATCCAGTATATTGAAATTGTGTAACAATCGGTTTTTGAGAGTCTGCGTTACTTGGATCAGTTCCATTAATTAATTCGATTGCATCCGATAGACCATCTCCATCCGTATCCGCAGCTGTCTCAAGAGAAACTCTAGAAACACCACCAAACAAATCGGACAGGTCCGTACTTATTTCAGTCAGATCTGAAAGTCCGTCTCCGTCTGTATCTGTTCCGGTTTGCAATTGTACGGTAGCTAAGCCATCGTAATTGCCATTATTATCCAAAGCAAAAACAGAATAGTAATAACTGGCTCCGTTTATTAATCCTGTATCAGTGAATGCTTGATTATGGGGAGAGGAGCCGGATGGAGCTTCGCCAGATCCAGGTGTTAAAGGAGGAAATAGAGGACTTCTTCGAACAAGTATATTTGTCGCTTTTGGATTATCCGGATTTTGCCAAACCAGTGTTGCTGAATTTTGACCTGGTAGAATTTTCAAATTTGTTACCTTTTTAGGAAGATTAAAACTACCTGGATTCGAGCATAATAATGAGGAAGGTACGGATCTTCCTTCTGTTCCAATAGGTTTTATAATTACCCAATAATTGGATTGAATTGCATTACTTGTTGCGCCTTTCCAATTTCCTCCTAAAGACACTTCGCTTCCTTTTAGATAGGAAGTATTATTTCGATATACTTTGTATCCGTTACCTGCTGAAGGAGGATCCGGATCTAGACCAATATCAGTCGTATAAATATAAGCATCTTGGATTTGAGTAAATCCAGCCTGTAGCCAATCGGCATCTTGGCTGGAATCTGCGGCAGAGCTGCCTCCTCTGGTGTCATAAAGAACGTAAACATCTATATCAGTCCAAGCAGTAAATCTAAT
This sequence comes from Leptospira koniambonensis, assembly GCF_004769555.1. NCBI lineage: Bacteria > Pseudomonadati > Spirochaetota > Leptospiria > Leptospirales > Leptospiraceae > Leptospira > Leptospira koniambonensis. The sequence continues at coordinate 1,936,288 of NZ_RQFY01000004.1, forward strand.
ATACTCTGAGGAAGTAGAATATTTATGATTTGCATTCGCCCCACAATCTCCTCCTCCTTGGCAGGTTGCAATTGCAAGAGCACCTTCGAAACCTAAAGATTGAAAGCTTCCTGCATCTCGTTTAACATAATACGCTCTATCCTTTAAATATAAGAATCCTTCGCCAGTTGTAGTGAATACTGCTTGAGAAATTCCATTATCGTCTCGAACCCCCTCTAAGTTTATGAATGGAAGGTCAGCATTTAAGCAGGCAGGAATAGTCGCCAAATCAGTACCATCAATTTTTGGCATGGCAGTTAATATAAATGAAGTGAAGTGCGAGGTATATGCTTTAACTTGAGAATTAGCTTCATCATATAAAACCTTTTCCACTTTTCTCCATCTCTGCTCTAGTAAATCGAAATACCAAACTTGGAATTCTTGGTTAAAACCTTCGCTCTCTAATTCCGCTTTATCGATGTTAAACGTTAATTCAGCTAGGTCATTTCCCGGAAAATAGACTTGAGTGTATTCTATTGTTTCAGGATTAAAGGGGGTAATTTCAAAACCGTCTATGTTAACTTCATATACTTCACCGATCGCCACGAAATTAGAAGGGAAGGTATCAGGTATAGTGATCTCTTCGGAAGAGGTAATAGAAACCTTGGAACCATCAAATCCTTCGGGAAGTTTTGCGCTTGGGGGAAATGATATATTTTTAGGACTAGGCAACCCATTTCCAATTCCTAGAAAATATAACATTGAATTATATGAATTAGCTTTCGGAAGTAAATGCATATCTTTAAGGGAAGAGCATTGTTGGGAAAGTAATATGGCAATCAATACAAAGAGATACTTAACGTTGCGCATGATTTGGCCTCCGGATCGTTAGGCCTTAGATTTGATATTTTGTATTTGTTGTATTTTTAAAAACGATTTAATCTGTTACGAAACGGTTAAATTTTGAAAAGAAGAATATTTTAACGTTATGCGAAATATATTTATTAATATATTATAAATGGGTAATGAGTGGTTAAATTTTCTGATTTTATTAAGATTTTTTTTGTCAGGATCTTTTTTGATTCGATTTTATATCTAACTTTGGGTATAAAATTTTATTGTTTTACTGAAAGGCTTGTGGCACCACAAGAACTGTAATGTTAGAAATATGGGGTTTGTAGAAGCTGCTTTGAGACAGGTCCCCTAATCAGGAAAAAGTTTTTTTTCCGAGGTCTCGATTGCCCCTTTATAACGAATCATATCTCATTTGGGGAAGGTGGAGTTAACGGCGAGAGATCGCATGGAAAGGGGCGGCAAATAATTACGAAGCGTTTAAAAATAAGGCAAGGAGAATGCGTGGCAAAAAAGGGATAAAAGATCCTGAAGTTCTTAATATAATTAATATACCTGCTGAAAAATATCTGAAACAGGTTGGAAAATTTTAATAGTGGTTTTAATATTATAGTTTATTTTAAGAATCGAACACTTTTGAGGACTTAAAAATTTTGAAAATTTCTGTAGATGATTGGGGAGGATTTAAGTTTGTTAATCTTGATTCATCGAATATCGATGAGTGTATGAAGTATTATTTTAATGGTCAAGCAGATGGCATTATGGTCCATCCTTATGGTAAGTATAAAAAGAACGACTTGGCTTTTTTGAAAAAATACAAAAATATTAAACGCTTCATTATAAGTTATGGAGATAAGATTGATATATCTTTGCTTCCATTGTTGCAAGAGGTTGAATATCTTGGGGTCTTTGATAAACAGCAAGCAATAGATTATCGAATTTTCAAAAATCTAAAAGAGCTTCGAATTACTTGGCATAAACGAGTTGATCTTCCGGAAAAATCAAATCTTTTAACAAGCCTTTATTTACATGCTTATTCTCCTGCTAATAAATCTTTAGCAGCGCTTCCGGATTATCGAAATTTAGAAAGTTTAGAATTTCTTGGCGGCAGCATAGAAACTTTAAGCGGATTTAAACGATTTCAAAAGTTGCAGAATCTTACTATTATCCGATTATTGAAACTGAGGAAAATATTTAAGATAGAGAAACTTTCTGGGTTTATAAATCTACATCTCGAGTTATGTAAAAAAATTCAAGATGCAAATTGCATTGCTAAATTGGAAACGTTATTTTATGTAGATAATGGAGAATTATCGTCGATAAAGTTTCTTTCCAAAATGAAATCTTTGGAAAAGGTTTTCTTAAGGGACGCTAACGTTTTAGACGGAAATGTTTTACCTTTATCAAAACTGAAGATAGCTGGCTTCTCGAACAAGAGACATTATTCTCATACTTCAGAGCAGATCGATGCTCTGATAGAATCTAATAAAATCATCTGATGAAAAATATTCGAAAGAAGATAGAGAATAGTAACTTCTATTTGCATCTTTGAAAGAATACAAATGCCAAAAAGATATATGTCTTGGATTATGGGAAGGTGTAATTGAAAGTCTCTACAACGAATTGGGGTGATTATACATTTGTTATTATCCGTTCTGGAAATATTGACGAATGTATGGATCATTATTTTAATAAAGGTGGGGATGGTATCTTCGTTAATCCATTCACTGGATATAAAAAGGCAGATCTTTCCTTTTTACTTAAGAATAAAAATGTTAAACGTATTGTAATAACTTACGCTGATAAGATTGATATAAGTCATTTGGCGGCCTTGGAAGGGGTGGAGTATTTAGGAGTCTTTGACTCGAAACAGAAATTTGATTTTGGGATCTTTCCTAGTTTATTGAATCTAAGATTAAGCTGGCATAAAGGCTTAAGTTTACCTAAAAATTCAACCATATTGAAACATTTGTTTCTGCGAGAATATTCTCCGCATGATAAATCATTAGAGTCTCTCCCTAATTATGGGAATTTGGCTACTTTAGAGCTTGCTTTGGGTAATTTGCAGACTTTGAACGGAGTTGAAAAATATTCGAAATTAAAAGAGCTGGAAGTAGTTAGAATGTTGAAATTAAAGAGTATATCTTCTATACAAAGCCTTTCTAAATTACAGAGCCTTCATCTTGAGCTTTGTAAGTCGATTGTTGATATAGAAATAGGGATTGAGGGATTATCTAATTTAGAAAAATTTAAGTATATAGATAATGGACAAGTAGCTTCTTTGAGCTTTTTGCAAAATTTTAAAAAGTTAAAAACAATACTATTGGGCGATACAGTTGTTACTGATGGCGATTTGTCTCTCCTTTTAAAAATGAAAGCGGCAGGATTTCATAATAGAAAACATTATTCTCATACGACTGCGGAAATCGATGCCATACTTGGCAGAAAGGAGTTAATAGTGGGAAATAAAAATTGGCCTTTTAAAGATAAGAAAAATGTTATGTGCATTACAACGGATAGGATTTTGGCAGGCCGTAAAAAAATTCTATCAATTTGGCATGATGAAGAAGATGGAATGTGGCAATTTTTAGATGATATGGAATTATCTGAAGAAGATGCAGAGATTGTGAGTTTGGAGGAGATGTGGCAATTAGACCCTTCCGTTGGTGATATTGCGGATCTTCCTCTGGGATGGATGGCTTGGCGAAAAAAGGTTGGTGGTAATTGGACTCGGGAAATGCAATAAATCAATGTAAGCCGATTAATAGAGAACGCACATTTTACCAAGAAAGAATTGGAAGTGTTTCGACCTGATTACCGTTAAGGATAAAAGAGATTTTCGTTCCCTATGATCGTTAATATGAAGAAGCTGAAAGTATGAAATCTATGAGGACACAATTTCATGCTGACCGGAATGAGCTATTTGATTTTGCAAAGATGGTAATTGCGAAGTTTAGTCTTCACTTTGTTCTCGTTAAACATCGACCGTTTGCGGTTTTTTATGAAGATGAGTTTGAAGATATTCTCGCATCGGATAGCTTGAAGAACGATATTAATTCCATTTTGTTTACTTATAAAAAGATTCAAAGAAAGAAAAATAACGACCATTTTATCGATAAGGTTAATAATTATATCGAATTGGAAATAGGAAAACAATCTAAGGATTCTTTATTGGAATCTTTTTTCGGATTTATGTCTGAGGATTTGAAGTTAATTGAGATCGGAAATAAAGTTGGAAGAGAATTAAAAAAGATAACGGTGGCCGGTGTAATCGGTGTGAAGCCTAAATCTGGAGCTACCGCTTTTTATAGTGAGCATCGATATACGCAAACTGCGAAGGAATTGGAATTGAAAGGAGTTAAGATTCTTCCGTTTGCTGGGATCGCAATTATAAAACTCAATTTTAATAAGGAAAAGTAGTTTTCGAATATTTTATTGTGTCTTTATTTCTGCTTCTTATGCATGAAGGTTTTCTCGAGACCGTAAGATAAAAAATCCCCCAGAAGACTTTCTTCTGAGGGATTTTTTGTAAGCAGCAAATTAACTATTAATCTTAAAGCTTATAAGTAGCTTGGAACGAGTAACTCACACCAGTTCTGTATGAAAGGAAGAGTTCTTTTTCACCAGTTAACTCGTTCTTTTGATATACTCTATATCGAGTGTCAAAAATATTCTGAGCGGAAACTTTAAATTCTAAATGATCTCCTCTTTTTGTCGTAAAGACAACATCAGTCAAACCGACCGCTCTTTCATACGCATCAGGCAATCCATTTGCACCCACTGAATAAAGACGATCGCCAAAGTAATTGTAATAGAAACCTAAATTGTGTCTCTTTTTTTCATCTAAATGGAAATCTAATTTGATGTTAAATACGAATGGAGATTGTCCTTGTAGGGGGCGAGATAGATTTGTCGGGTTATAAGTTGCCGCTTTAGATAAAGGATCCAGTATCCCTGTTTTTGCAGCAATGTATTGCTCCCAAGGAATAACGTCAACTCTCGACTGAATGAAGAACATATTTGTCTCGAAACGAATACGATCTGTGATCTCTTTCCTAAAGTCGAATTCTATCCCCCGGATAGTACCTTGCTCAGCATTTACATAAGTGAAACGTTGGCTAATACTTCCTGCAACAGGTTGACCAATCATTTCGATCGGACTTGATATCTGTTTGAAGAAAGCTCCGACTCCGATATAATCCGAAGATGACAGATAGTATTCGTATCGGATATCATAGTTGTGTATGTAAGATCTTCTTAGGTCAGCGTTACCAAATACACGATTCGCTCCGAAATAAGGAGTAAATCCGAAAGGAGATAATTCTCTTAGATCGGGACGAGTTAATGTCTGGGTAGCTGCGATACGTAGAATTTGATTTTCCTTAAATTCCCAGTTAAGGTTAAAGGAAGGAAGTGTGTCTTTTGTCCTTAATTCACCAATACCGTTATTTGTTGGGTCACAAGCATTGTTTTTCACTAAAGCAAGACGAACGTCTTCATTGCGGACACCGCATCCATAATCTGCTGCAAATAGAGGATTATTGACATCTCTAGTTACATAAGTTCTTACTTTTTGATAACTGTCTTCGTAACGAGCACCAAAAAGAATTTTTAATTTTGGAAGTATTGGTAGTTCTACCTGAGAATAGTAAGCTTGCAATCTTTGGAATGCATCGTAAGCGTTCGATTCAACCTGTCTTTCCGAGAACGTATATGTGTTCTGTTGGAAAAGAAGAGGATTTGAATAAATTTCTCCAGGGATTGGATAATATTCCAGAGAAGAGATAGGTACATTGGTTTTTTGTCCATATTCATGGAATCTAAAGTTCTTATCTCTTTCTAATGTATAACTTCCGAGCTTGAAAGTTGACTTTAGACCGCTCCATTGGTCAAAAGGAATCTCGTAGTTAAATTTAGCGGTGCGGCTATTATCTATCGAGTCAGAGAAGAATCTAGAAGCATCCGGGTTGTTCCCTAAACGTGTATAATTTAGAGGATTAGGATCCGAAAAGGACTTTCTCCACACTTGTTGTTGTAAATCCGGTTGTTCTCTAACTGCTTGCGCAAAGTTTATTCTCCAATCGAATTTATGAGCTCTATCTCCAAACCAATTTAAAGCATGGTCCCCCCCAAATGTATTATGGAAGACTCGACTACTTGTGTATTGTGTAGTTAAAGATTTAAAATCAGCAGAATTGATATTGTCCTGACCTACTGCATTTCGAACTACTCCTTCTCCTTGTTGTGAGAAAAGGGTTTTCATAAATATCTGTTGGCCTTTGGTAATTTCGTATGCCAAGTTTAAGTTATTTCCCCAGTTCCTTTCCTCAATGTAAAGATCTGCATCCTGCTTTTGTTGCTGGATCAATCTAGTCCCGGCAGGAGTGAGTTCTGAAATTTGGCTTGCTTGGTAGGTTCTGGAGCTTTCTTCTCTGAATCTATAGTTTCTATTATAGGTAGTCCCCACTAAAATTCCTAATCTAGAAGTACTTCCTATTTTGAATGTATCTCCGTAATTTAGAGAGAAGTTCTTATCAAAGGGAGCAGGACCTGAATTTGGAGTCCATTTTTGATTAAATAACGCTGGTCCAGCCTGCGTAACTTCAGGAGGAATTCCGCCAAATATACTTCCTGGCTCAAAGACTAGTCCTTGGTTTCCTGAATCGGCAAGAGGGTTTCTTTGGTTAGAATTGACACCACCTAACATAGTCCCTTGGTTCATATTCATGAATTTGTGACCAGTAGTGTTATAATTTCCACCTGCACCGACTGATACGCTTAGCTGTTTTTCTTCAGGATATTCTTGGGTTTCAATTTTAACTAGACCTCCCGAAAACTCAGCGGGAAGTTCAGGAATAAATGTTTTAATAATCCTTACATTCTTTAGAACTCCAGACGGAAAGATATCCAGAGCAACAACTCGTTTATCTGGTTCTGTAGAAGGTACTAAGGTATCGTTTAATTCTGTGTTAGAATAACGTTCTCCAAGACCGCGAACGAATACGAACTTACCGCCTACTAAGGTAATACCGGTAACTCTTCGTACAACTTCTCCAGCAGATGAATCCGGACTTTTCTTAATAGCTTCTTTAGAGATTCCGTCTGAAACTGCGGAAGACTTTTTCTGTAATGATAAGAGGGCAGCTTCTGCATCGTTTAAAGCTCTACCTTTTACATCCACTGTCTCAAGAGTTTGCAAACCGAAAGTAATATTTACAACTTGCGGTTTTCCTGCGGTTACAGTTACCGAACGTTTTTGTGCAGAATATCCTAACATTTGAAACTCAACTTCATGAGTTCCTAAAGGAAGTTCTAGATCATACGCACCGTCAAAATCTGATTTGGCGAATTTTTTGATGGATCGAACAACAATAGTTGCACCAAAAACGGCTTCTCCATTGTCTCCATCTACGATTTTTCCTCGGATTTTTCCTACTCCTTGCCCCCATGCAGGTGCAGAAAGAGAAGTCAGTAGGAAGAATATGATAATCTTTTTAATTTTCATACGTTTATCTTTCATTTTTTTATAAATTAAGCTCCAATAACGCACAGCTTGAACTTTCCTTTATGTTCGATTACTAATCGTATTTGTTCCAATGAAATGGATCTATTTCCGACTCGTATAACTAGGTTTCCAACTCTATGGCCTTTTAAGACGTTAAGTTGACGTACCTGGTCTCTCCAGGTTAAGGTTTCGATCTTGATCGGTTTATTTTTTTCTTTTTTTAAAACATCTTGAAGTTGTTCAAGTGCTACCTTTCTGCGAAGCTCAGTAATTTCCCAAGCTTGCTCTAACGGCATATTGGATGTAAGAGTGCTTTCTTCTAAAGTATTAGGTAAGAATACATCTAAATACTCTTGTTTTGTGCAGAGATACTTATCTGTTTCTCCACGGTTTACAGCATCTAAATAATTTGAAACTGCAGCATCCCTTGTTGGGCTTGTTTCGCTTATATCATAGCTTTCTTTGATATGAGCTTTTAGGTAGTTACGGGCTTCTTCCACTTTTTTCTGATATTCTGGATCGCCCTCTGGTTTTTCTTTTTTGCAATTATAGGATATTATGATTAATAAAAACGTTATAAACAAAAGTTTGTATATACGGTTCATTCAGACTTTTTCCGGAAATTTTATTTTTTGTATAATTTGTATAAAAAGACCTCCCGCTTCGGGGAGGTCTTTTTAATTCACAATTGTATTAAACTTAGCTTAGCGAGCTCTCCAAACGGTCCATCCAGCTGGCCAGTTTACCGGCACGCTTACTGAATCTACTGTTGCACTCAGGTTCAAAGGCACACCACCGGTGTTACCACTTGAAACAGAAGCTGAAGTTCTTAGATCTGGTTTTGTACCAAAGCCACATCCTACAGCATCTTGAACAGATCCAATATCAGTTACTGGGATAGAAGTAAGTGATGCAGTTGCTGATAAAGTCAGAGATGCACTTGCTGCTAATGTATCTGGGGCACTGTCAGAAATCACTGTAATGTTTGAGATAGTATTTGAGAAACCAGATGCCTCTCCTGCGTTTATTCTTGTAGCAAAGCCGTAGATTAAACCTTCAGTAAAAGTTCCTAATAATCCTTCTCTTGCACGCATACCAGCTCCACCGCTGATTCCTAAACCTAATGTAGTAAAGTTAGCTACAGTTGGGTTGGAACAATCGGTAGTTGCAGGGTTTTGGGTATTTGTACAGGTGCTGGAATGTCTTCCGTCCATCTCAAATCCGTGAGGATCTGTAGAAGCAGAACCACCGCAAGCTTTAGGGTATTTGATTGATACAAGATACTGCAAGTTTCCAGAGAAACCTTCATCCATATCGAAGTCATCATCCATAGAGCCTGAACCGATCATGAATTTCATGTCATGAGTACTTGGAGATTTACCGCCACCCCACCATTCGAAGGAGTCATCCAATCCTCTATGAGCTTGAACGAACTTATAGTCGATTGTGTTAACTGCGTATTGAGAAAGTGAGTTTAACTCGTCTCCAGGTGCTACCTCATTTCCTGCAAATTCTACGATAGTATATCTAAGTTTTACACTCATAGAGTTCGCGCCAGGATATGTTTGCGGAGTAGTTCCTTCAGTAGTAGAAGTACGTGTTGCGTTTCCGTTTCCGATGAACACGATTCCACCCCAGTCTCCAGGGAATCTGGATCCATGTCTCTGAGCAGAAGTGAAACATACTGGTTCAGCAGCAGTTCCTTTTGTTTCTAATTCTCCACCTTTGAAGAAGAGGGAAGATCCTCTTTCTCCGTAGATTACGGAACCTTTTGGAACAGTAACTTTTACGTTATTAACAAAAACAGTTCCTCTTAATAGAGTATATTTACCTAAAGTAATTGGGCTGTTGATGTTTCCTTGGATAATTGTAGGGCTTCCTACTGAATCACAAACGTCTTCTCCAACAGTCGCGTTAGGATTAGAATATACACCAGTAACAGTTACAAGAGCGAACGGAACAGAAGTTTGTCCGTTTGCAGCAACTATATGCACTCCAGCTTCGTTTGCGATAGTAACAGTTCCTACTGCATTTGGATCAGAAGAGTCGATACTAAATGCAAAATCAAATGTTCCAAGTGGAACGGTGTAATTTGCAGGATTGTCTAAAATTGCATTGTATTCAGCAATTCTGGCAGAAGAAGCAGCAACTCCACTATCAAATAATCCACAGCGACCAGCAGTTGGGTCAGAAGTCCAAGCAGCCGCAGAGGTTCCTGTTCTGGATTTGTCTAATTCATCGCAAGTAAGTTCGCGCAAAGTATATACTGTTGCAGATACTGTCGCATTAGCAGATGGAACACTTAAAACAAAACCGAAATCACCATTATCGGCCGGAGCAGAACTGCCCGCGCCAGATGCAGTAGTAGTAAAGTCTTTAGAGATACCTGCTCTAACAAGAACAACTTCTCTACGTGTTTCAGGAGTTGTAGCAGTTGCTGCCGTTCCTGTAGAAAGAGCTACATCGGAACCGACATCTCCTTTTCTAACTTTTGCGGCGATAGATGCTTTAGCGTAAGCAGTATCTCCACCGCCTAACCCTGCTAGAGCAAGCGCCGCGCCGTTGCTTCCTCCGCCGGAATCACAGCCTACAAGAGCAATAGCAACTACAAGAGCGCTAACTGCTTTCGAGACTTTTTTATTTAAAGATTTCATGGATCGAATTTCTCCTATTCATTCTGAAAGAGGCCGAAATCCGATCGACCTCGTGGATTATGTTAGATAAAATACTTTACGACTTGATTACGTACCTGTTAAGGTTTTGGTTCTTTAGGGTAAAAGTAGTATTACCAAGAAGATCCCACCGAAAATTGCATAATCAGTATATCGTTCTTTATCAGGATAGCTTTCCTGATCCTTTTGTTTCCACTCTACAGGTTTTGCTTCAACAGTAACGGACGTTCTGTCAAAACCTCTACGGGAGCCGTCTTCGAACTCAACGATTACACCCTGTTCTGTCTGAGTGGTTTTTACGTTCTCTATCACTTCTTTAGTTTTTGTATTGGTGACCGTGTCCGCAGAAAGGGTTCCCAAGCATATTAGAAAAATTGAAATTGTAACAATAGTTCTCGTAATCATAATGTAATACTTCCGATTTACTGTATCCTCCTTATGGAAAGTATGGATACTCGCGCAATTCGATTAAGCCGAGAACTGTTACAAACAGATTAAATGTAATAAAGTAAAAGGTAGGAAAGAGTAGGGACTAATCGAATCAGATTAGTCTGAGATATAGTGAAAGAAGTTTTAGGTTTGAACGAACTCTTCCAATTCTTTTAAAAGGATTGGTTTGCTTAAGAAAAATCCCTGTGCTTCATCGCAGCCTAAGTCTTTGATCTTTCGCATTTGTGTTTCGGTTTCTACACCTTCCGCTGTGATGCGTAGTCCTAAACTTTTTCCTAATGCAACGATCGTTTTGGAAATCGCCAGAGAATTCGGGTCTGTTAGGATTTTGCGTACAAAGGATTGATCCACTTTTAAGGTTTTGAGCGGGATTTTACTTAAATAAGAAAGGCTGGAATATCCTGTTCCGAAATCGTCCAAAGCTAGAGAAATCCCCCAGGAATGCAATTCTCCCAAGATTTCCAAAGCGGACTGTATATTAGTAATTAAGCTGGATTCTGTGATCTCAAGCTCCAGATCCTCTACACTTAAGCTATTTTTCTCTAAGATATTCATAACTTTCTTAGAGATATTCTTATCTTCTAATTGTTTTGCTGATAAGTTTACAGAGATACGGATTGGAGGAAGTCCTCTTTTTTTCCAATTTCCCAAGTCTTCCATGGATTTAGAAAGGACCCATTCTCCCATTTCTCCAATGATCCCACTTTCTTCTGCGATTGGTATAAAGATAGTAGGGGAGATGACTCCATATTCAGGATGATTCCATCTTAGTAATGCTTCTGCAGAGATCTTTTTGCCTGTTTGGACTTCTATTCTTGGTTGGTATTGGATGAATAATTGGTTTTTAGAGATCGCAAGTCTAAGATCTTTTTCGAGAAGGTATTTCTCCTTCATTCTTTCTTTCCATTCGGAAGAATAAGTTTGGATCTTAGGAGTTCCTGAAAGTTTTGCTTGGTTTAATGCAGTTTCAGACTTCCATAAAAGTTGATCAGATGATTTTCCATCATAAGGAAAAACTGATATTCCAATTCGGATCTCAGAAGAGATCTGTTGGTCTACAACGTTTAAAGGAGAAGAAATACTATTTTGGATCTTCGTAGCCCAAATTTCAGAATCAGTTTCTAAAATTTGAGAAGAAGAAGGTAACGGAAAGAAGGAGAATTCTCCATCTCCAGTTCTTGCAAGAACAGTTTCTGGTCCAAGCATTGTTTCCAATTTTTGGACGAGAGATCTCAAATACAGATCTCCCATATGCACCCCAAAATTGGACCTGATCTGTTTTAAGTGAGTAGCTTCTAAAGAAAGAACTGGAAAACTCAATATTTCTTCTCTCATGGAAAGTTCATGAAGGGAATTGCTTAATCTTTCTAAGAATAGATCTCTATTCGGCAAACCTGATAGTCCATCGTAGTTCGCCATATAATGGATGAGTTCATCCAGTTTACGCACAGTCGTGACAGTATCTGCCATTAAAGAGCCTGCTTCGTCCTGGAATACTGTAGGTAAATTTGGGATCTCTCTTTCGCTAAGATATCTGTTTAGAGATTTGGAAGTGAGTACAACTGGAGTTAAAAGTTTATGTAATGCAAGAAGTGTAAGTGCGGTTCCTGCAAGAGTAGCCACAAGTGCAATTCCTAAAATTTTTAGGGCAGTTTGCACATCTTGAACAGTGGATATTACAAAAAATAATAAAAGTGTGATGAGTGGAACATGGGTCCCTAAGAACGCCACCAGCATAATTTTGCTAGAATAAGTTTTAAGAATTCGGATCTTGCTAAGATAGGAATAGAAATTTAATCCGTTAAGACTCATCAAAGTTTCCTTCTGATTGTAACGTTATACGTTTTCGCGTGGATGTTGTGCTTTTCGTCTTGTGAGGGAATGTTTTCTACTTATAAACCATGCTTTTGAAGAGACCTCCCTAAACAAGGACAAAAAATCAAAGGCCTAGATCGAAGTATTTAGTCGATAATTTATTTTCATATATAGAAACTCCTACATCGGCTACTTAAAGAAGTTCTCACGCGAAGCTGCTAAGTAGAAAAGATTCACCCGTTGGATTTCCAATATCTTCTTATCTTTGCGACTTTGCGTGATTCCCCCGCGGAAGGGATACGAAGGGGAAGTCCGAAGGACCGAAGCCCGTAGTAGCCCGGTCCGAGCAAAGCGAGGAGCCGCCCGATCCTTTTCTTTGGCTAAATTGCCGATTCTATTCATTTTAAAACAATTGTTAGAAAAAATATAGTTACGAAGATTTTTTTCTTGCCCCAGATTGGGTTTATGTTATAATACCAAACGTTCGAAATAAATTAAATAACTTGATTTTCCCGAGAAATGCGGGATAGGAGAGAGAGATGAGTGTAGGGAAAAGATTATCCTTCTTGATCGCATACCTGATCCCGGGCCTGGCTGTGGTAGGTTACTATTTGGGCGGCGGTTTTAATTTTTTAACTTTGGCGGTGGTGTTCGGAATTCTTCCAATCATGGATCTTTGGATTGGGCCGGACGCAAGCAATCCACGGGAAGAAGATGTACCGGAGCTTCAAAAGGAATTTTATTTTAGATTTCTGACCTATGGTTGGGCGTGGATCCAATTTGTTTTGGTGATTTGGGCCCTGTGGGAGGTCCAAACTCAAACTCTTTCCACATTGGAGTGGGGAGCTTTTGTTATAGCGATTGGTGTGAACACTGGCGGGATCGGGATCACTGTCGCTCACGAACTTGGGCACAAGAATACTAAGATTGAACAATGGTATTCAAAGTTCATTCTTATGACTGTATGTTATATGCATTTCTTTATCGAGCATAACCGAGGTCATCATGTGAATGTTTCTACTCATGAAGACCCAGCTTCCAGTAGAAAGGGTGAATCATTCTTTGCATTTTATCCAAGAACTGTTGTAGGAAGTTTAACGAGCGCTTGGAGCTTAGAGAAAAAAAGATTGGGCAAACTTGGTAAGTCAGCTTGGACTTTAGACAATGAGATGATCACATCTATGATCATTCCTGTTTTATTTATTTCTGCTGTGACTGGGATTTTTTATACGATCACTGGAAATTTGAACTGGCAGGTGCCTGCATTTTTCTTTATTCAAAGTTGGATTGCATTCTCTTTATTGGAACTTGTGAATTATATTGAACATTATGGCTTAGCCCGTAAGGAATTATCTCCTGGAAAATTCGAGAAGGTTCTTCCTATACATTCATGGAACCAAAATTTCAGCCTGTCTAACGCGTTTTTGTTCCAACTACAAAGACATTCTGATCATCATGCGAACGCTGGAAGAAGATACCAATCTTTGAGACATTTTGAAGAAAGCCCTCAGCTTCCTTATGGATATGAATTGATGATACTTCTGGCTTTATTTCCTCCACTTTGGTTCAAGGTGATGGATAAAAAATTGGAAGAATGGAAAAGACTGCATGGAGAATCTTCTGCAAGTCCTTCCGGAAAAAGGGAACCTGCTACTGCATAATCCTGTCTAAAAAATAGATCTTTTTGGTAAAGAGTTAGAGGCTGCCCTCTAACTCTTATTTTTTCTCAGAGAACTAAGATGGTCTTAGTTTTTGTATTTTTCTAAAACCTTAAGAGTTCTCTGCATATCGTCTCTTTGTTGTTGGAGATCCTTCTTTAGTAGTTCTGGAAGTTTTTTATTTTGATCCAGAAATCTTTCAGTCCTTTTTAACAAATTCGGATCCGGTTCGAAAGAAGGGAACATCATATGACCGAATGCAGAAGCAAAATGAGGATCTCTTGTTTCATACACTGAGATCACTGACTCAAAATAAGAATCAGTATAAGAGACCAATAGTTGCTTTTGGTGATTCCACTGGAATCCTCTCATTCCGTATCTTAAGAAGTCAGTAGAATCTCCTTCTTTAGGTTTCAAAAATCTTTCCCAGGATTCTTTTTTGGTTTTAGGATCAGGGAAGGAAATTTTAGCTAAGAATGCTTTTTTGGCTCCAAGATCAGTATTATCTTTGGAGGTTTCTTCTTCGATCCTTTTCGCAGATTCAGGATCTCCATACGCGCTTAGCCGGGATAGAATGACCCAACGTCTTTCTTGGTCCATTGCAATGCCTGGAATACTTTTTTTCTGATCCAATAATTCTTTCAGATAAGAAAGTTGTTCAGTGGATTTAGAAGTATTTTCTAATATTCTAAACCATAAGATTTGTTCTTGTTCCGGGTTTTGTGCTAAGAGAGATTTTTCTTTGGCAATTTTGTTCAGTTTGTCTGACCAGTTTCTCTTTTCCGCTTCGGGAATATAATTATCGATTACTGTCAGGGCTTTTGTGAGTATATGGCTGTTTCGAACTGAAAGATCCGGTTCCTTTAAGCCTTGGTCCAAAGCTAACTCCAAAAATTCTTTGGGAGCAAGTTCTGCATCTCTTACCATCTGCCATAAACTTCCCCATACAACTCTTCTGGAAAAACGATCCTTTAAAGTATGTAGGCTTCTTTTTAAGATAGGAAGTGATTCCTTACTCAGATAAGTTTTAGCATAAGCAAAATCTTCTGTGTTTAAAAGTAGAAGGTCCGCTTCTCCCGAATAATTTTCTTCGAGTAGGGTTTCTTTTCCTTTTACGAGTACTCTTTTTTTCCAGACTTCTTCAAGACTTCCGTTCTTTTCTCTGAATAGGGATGCTTGTAAAGCGTGTGTGCGTAAAAGTCCGTTGGTCGCAGAAGGTCCTTGGTGTAAAAATAATCTACCGTCTTGTCGGACTGGACTGAGAGTATTGACTCCCGTTGTCTCTAACCATTCTTTACTCCAACCTCTGATATCGATCCCGCTTGTTTCTGACATACAGGAAAGAAAATCGTTTAGAACTGTATTCTTCTCTGCATGTCTTTTGAAATAAAGTCTCATCGCATCTCTGAATTTTTCCTCACCCACGTAATACATCAATTGGCGAAGAACGGATGCACCTTTGGAATAAGAGATCCCGTCGAAATTGCTGATTGCTTCTAATGTGTTCTCTGCTTTTCCTGCAATTGGATGAGTTGTGGAAAGTTGGTCTTCTCTATAAGCCCATTCTTCTCTTACATAAAAATGTTCTAATGCATCTGGAAAAATTTTCCC
The DNA here is from genome assembly GCF_004769555.1 of Leptospira koniambonensis. Taxonomy (NCBI): domain Bacteria; kingdom Pseudomonadati; phylum Spirochaetota; class Leptospiria; order Leptospirales; family Leptospiraceae; genus Leptospira; species Leptospira koniambonensis. The sequence goes on from NZ_RQFY01000004.1 coordinate 1,951,830, forward strand.
GTTAGACATTGAATAATAAGAAAGATAATCCGCGAAACTTTCATTCAGCCAAAGATCATTCCACCATTTCATTGTGACCAGGTTTCCAAACCACATATGCACCATTTCATGATACACTGTGTTTGCTCTGTTTAAATATTCAGAATAGATCCGTGGTCCGCGGAAAATATAACTTTCGGAGAATGTGACTGCTCCCACATTTTCCATGGCGCCCATATTGAATTCTGGAACGAAAATCTGGTCGTATTTTCCATAAGGGTATGGAACTCCAAAATATCCTTGGAGGAATCCGAAGGCTTCTTTTGTGATCGCAAATAAATTCTCTGCATCCATATATTTGGAGAGAGATTTTCTGCAGAATATCCTAAGAGGAATTTCTCCTGCTTTATCTTCCCAAACTGCGTAAGGTCCAACGATCAAAGAGAATAGATATGTAGAGAATTTTTTAGTCTTATTGAACTTTATGTTTTTATAATTCCCTTGGGTCTCTTCCGATTTCGGGACTGTATTATGGATATAAGTCCATTCAGAAGGGCCCGTAATCTCGAGCTCATACGTTGCTTTTAGATCTGGTTGGTCAAAAGAAGGAAATAGTCTATGAGCTTCGAATGGTTCGAAGTCTGTATGCATATATTCTGCTTTGTCAGAAGGATCTGTAAATTTATGAAAACCGGAACCACTATGATCAAATGCGTTTTTGTATTTGATCTTAAGTTCGTTTTTACCTTCTGCTAATGACTCTCCGGATAGAAACAAAGCAGATTCTTTCTTTTCGTAATTTGTTTCTTCTTTTCCGTTCAGCCAAAGGATCTCGATCTTCTTAGATACGAAGTCTACTTTGAGCTTTCCTTTTTTGCCGCCGCTGTAAACGAATCTAACTGTAGTTTCTCCCTCGTATTCTTGGGATCCTTTTTCCAGTTTTAATTTTAAGGTATAGTCCACTTCCGAGATCTGCCCGGAGCGGAGCATTGCTTCTTGTTGGGTAAGAATATTGTCCATATTAAACCGTTATATCCTTTAGATCCATTTTTCGAAGACGAGGTGAGATTGCGGTAATGATCCCTACAGTTAAGAGAGTGAGAGTTCCTCCTATAACCACAGAAGGAACGAGGCCGAATGCTTTTGCGGTAGCTCCTGACTCGAATGCTCCTAGTTCGTTAGAAGAACCAATGAATATATTATTCACAGCGGAAACTCTTCCCCTCATATGTTCTGGAGTATACATCTGAACAATTGTATGACGGATTACAACACTTACCATATCAAAGGAACCGCTTACGATCAGAGCTGCGCAAGATAAGTAGAAGTTTCTGGAAAGTGCAAATACGATCATACAAAGTCCAAAACCGAATACACTACTGAGTAATATTACTCCTGAATTTGTTTTAGGAGGTTTTACTGCGATAAACAATGCGCACAGTACTGCGCCGATCGCAGGAGCGGATCTTAAAATTCCGTAATATTCAGGACCCATTCCTAAAACTTCTCTGGAGAATGTAGGAATAAGTGCCACAGCTCCACCGAATAATACTGCAAATAGATCTAAGCTGATCGCGCCCAAGATCAACTGGTGACCGAACACAAACTTCCAGCCGGTTCCTAAACTTTTCCAAATGGATTCCTTCTCTCCTTGTTTTTCAGGAACAGGTTTAGAAGGAACAAGTAGTAGAATAAATAAAGAGAATAACATGATGCAGAAGTCTGCAAGAAAAGCAGTTTGAACTCCGTTAAATCCAGTTAGAAGTCCACCAAGCATTGGACCTAAAACTGCGGAACCCTGCCAAGCAACACCACTCCAAGTAGCAGCATTCGGAAAAATTTCCTTAGAGACTAACTGAGTTTGGAAGGCGGCAATACTTGGAGATAAAAATCCTCTACAAATTCCGGAGAAGAATATCACAGAATAGATTGGATAAACCCAATATTTTTCGATCACCCACTCAAAACCTGGAAGAGTGAATAATAAAAGTAAGAAGGAACTAAAAGTCAGACCAGTTAAGGAAAGGAAGATGATCTTCTTCCTTGGAAAACTATCCACAACCAATCCAGAAAAAAGAGAAACTGCTACGTTAGGCACAAGCTCTGCAAATCCTATCAAACCCACGAAGAATGCATCGTGAGTGATATGGTCTATCTGCCAGAAGACCACTGTGGATTGCATAACGAATGAAAGTGTGACCAAAAATTTTCCGGCCAAGAAGTTCCTGAACTCAGGGACTTGTAAAGAAACGAATGGGCTCGAGTTTGCGGATTTTGTCATGAGATAGTTCTACTTCTTCTTTTCTCCGTATTTTAAAAAGAATAATCCAAATGCTGCCACGACCATTGCGTGGTGAAGGATATTTTTCTCTAAAATTTCGGGGATTTTGTTTAATGGATATTGATACACTTCTATTTGTTCGCTTTCATCCAGTTCCTGCCCACCCGGATGAGGATAAACATTTCTGGCGATATAAGTATGACACCAATTGTTCATGAAGGCAGGATTTGCGGAAACCTTTCCTAAATATTCCCAATCGTCTGAGATAAAACCAGTCTCTTCTCTTAGCTCTGCCTGCGCAGATTCTAAGATAGAATTTTTTTCTGCGATCCCGCCTGGGATTTCCAAACAATAAGAATGTAATCCGTGTCTGTATTGATCGATCAGGATTACATTTTCGTCTGCGGTGAGTGCGATTACATTCACCCAATCCTTAGATTCTACTTTGAAAAAATTGCCCGAGATTGTTTTGTCTGGAGAAACTTTCGGAACGGAGATTAACTCAAAAATTGGGGTTTTGAAGAGGTGAGTTTTTTTTCCTTCTTCCCAAAGATTGGAATCGGGGAGGTAATTTTCTGGGCGGAATTCTTGCATATCTGCCGTTTCTTCCAGTTTTTTGAAATCCTTTCAGATTCGCAAACCTTTGCCTGTACGCGGTTGACAAGAAGAGAAAAATCAGGATTATGTCGCTTATACTAGGGGTTCGAAAAACCAGGTTTTTCGGATCCTGAAATTATTTTGCCCTCATAAAATCTGATGAAAGAAGATACAAATCAAAGTCTGGATCTATTTTCCCATTTGGAAATTCCGGAACAAAAACCGGAGGAGCCTGCGCCTCAGGATTTACCATTACTTAGCTTTGCAGAAGGTCCGCTGGTGCTAGGAACTACTGCTTCTTCTCCTCAAGAAGAAGTACTAGAGGAATCCTACGGTTCTTCTTTTTACGAAGAAGACGATTTTTCGGAAAATCAGACTCCTGAGTTTGTTTCCAGTCCGGTAGAAGCATCAACCGAAATCGACGAATCCACCGACCAAGAGTCAATGGTAGGAACTCCAGATCTGGAAGAAGTCACGGTTTCCACCGCGGTTCAATCTGAGAATTCTGTTTCAACCCAGGTCCAGTCTGATATTCAAATTCCAACTGAGATCACTGAATTATTAGAAAAACCTTCTGCTCCCAAAAGAAAAAGAGAAGAAAGGCCAAAGGAACCTAGGGATTCCGCTGCCATTTTTCTAAGTTTGTCTCCGGAACAGGCTCGTGCTGTCCAAACAATCCAAGGCCCTCTTTTGATTTTTGCAGGTGCAGGTTCTGGAAAAACAAGGGTGATCTCGAACCGGATCGCGCATATGATCCAGGACCATCATATTCCTGCTGGAAAGATCGTTGCATTGTCCTTCACAAATAAAAGTGCAAAGGAAATGGGAGAAAGGGTTCGCAAACTTATTCCTAGAAATTTATTAAAAGGGATTACTCTTTCTACATTCCACTCTCTTGGACTCGGAATATTAAAAAAACATATTGAGAAGTTGGAATATAAACAACCTTTCCTTCTTCTGAACCAAGCAGACCAAGAAGGTCTTGTGACAGGAATGCTTGTGGCCCAAAAGTTAGAGCCAAAACGTCCTCAGATCATGGAAGTTCTTTCTAAAATTTCCAGGATCAAAAACTCAGGAGAAGATTATTTAGCGGATATGAGGACCTCTATGAATGAAGGGGATCTTCTGGCTGCTTCTCTTTTCCAACAATACCAAGACACTTTAAAAGAACAGAACTCCATTGACTTCGATGATCTTATCCTTCTGCCTTCTAAACTTTTAAGACAGTTTGAAGAAGTTAGGGATGAATATCATAAAAAGTTCCAATACTTTATGGTGGATGAGTTCCAGGATACGAACCCGATCCAATATGAATTTTTAAGAGCTCTTATGGGAGAATCAGACAATCTATGTGTGGTAGGCGATGATGACCAATCCATCTATGCATTTAGAGGTTCTGATGTAAGTTTGATCCTCGGATTCGAAAACGATTTTAAAGGTGCGAACGTTATCCGTCTCTTAGAGAATTATAGATCTACTGATATCATTGTATCCGCAGCAAACTCTCTGATTCGTCATAATCTTTCCAGAAGATCCAAAGAACTTTTCTCCAAGGTGCCTGGTGCTCTCAAAGTGAAGTATGTGGAAAGAAGTGACGAGAAGGACGAAGCAGAATGGGTTGCAGATAGTATTCGAGAAGAGATCATCAAACAAGCTAGAAAAGGAAGTCAGATCGCGATCTTATTCCGTACGAACTTCCAATCCAGACCTTTTGAAGAAGCATTCAGAGCCAGGGAAATGCCTTATAAAGTAGTGGGTGGTTATAATTTCTTCGATCGTAAAGAAGTCCGAGATTTGATCTCTTATATCCGTCTCATCGCAAACCAAAAGGATGATGCGTCTTTATTAAGAATTATTAATTATCCGAAACGTGGGATCGGTGCTGGTTCCATCTCTCTTGTGCATGCAAAAGCCGCTCAGAACAAGGAATCTCTTTATGAGACATTATTCAGGGTCTGCGAATCTCCAGATTTTATCCCAGATTTGAACCGCAAAATTTCTTCTGAGATCTATAATTTCGTAAATTTGATCGAAAAGGCTAAGAAAAAGTTCTCTTCTTCTCCAAGGTTATTCTTCGCATTACGAGAGTTAATCGCGGATCTGGGCCTTGAAAAAGAGATCGCGCTCGAAGAGAAAGAAGAGAAGGTCGCAAAGGCTCGTATCTATAATATGTCCGAGCTTGTGAACATGCTCGCATTCTTCGAAGAGAATAATGACTCGGGTGAAAAGCCTACATTATTCGACTTTATCAACCGTTTGGCGATGCTTATGGAAGATGAGCCTAATGATGAGAAGGAAGATAATCGAGTACAGTTACTCACCATTCACCAATCCAAAGGGTTGGAATTCGAGTCTGTTTATGTCGTAGGATTAGAAGAGGGGATCTTACCTTCCGGAAGAGCCACCGTAGAAGACCAATCTGTGGATGAAGAGCGCCGTTTGATGTATGTAGCGATGACTCGGGCGAAGAGGCATTTATGCTTGACAGGTGCCGCTAATCGCCGCAAATTTGGGGAGCAATTGGCCTCCGAACCTTCTCGCTTCCTTAAGGAGATAGATCCGGAGACTTTGGACTGGCTTTCTAACGAGGAAACCAGACAACAGGAGACTAGTGATTTCCTGCAAGAACTCGAAAAATTGAAAATCGGATGAGAAAATGAGTAAATATCTGACAATATTGTTTATCGGAGCTCAATTCCTCCTCTACTGTGCAAGTACACAAAAAGAAGGGGCGGTTTCCGCCAATTTAGAGACCCAGGTCCGAGCGGAAATCAAGGGAATAGACCAGCAATTGACTGATCTGCACCCTGAAGACAAAAGACGTTCCGAACTACTTCTCCAAAAATCCAAACTTTTACTAAAAATCGAATCTTTCAAAGAAGCTTCCCTCGTATTGAGAGAAGTTCAAAATTCTAAAGATGGTCGTAATCTTCAACATTTGGACCATTATTTAGGTTCTGCTTATCTCGGGATCAATGACTATGATAATGCTATCGTTCATTTCCGTAAGTCGGACAATGTAGATCGCGATTTTGAGTCTGTTACCCGCAAAAAGATGTGGGCAAAAGCGTATTTCGAAGATGAGAAATACGGCCAGGCTTTGGGAATTTTAGGCAGAGCTTCCAGAGAGAAAAACTTCGAAAAAGATCTATTCTACTATGAAACCGTAGTAGTCAGCTTCTACAGAATTAAGGAATACAAAAGATGTCAGTTGGTTCTGGAAGAGGGATTACAGAAGTTTCCGGAAAGCCCAGTACTGAAGGAAACCTCGGAGAAAATCAGCCAGGTTCTCCAACGGTAATTCACCTCAGAATTCCCCTCCTTAAAAATCCATTATTTAAGAAAGACAGCGTTTCGTTTCAGATCGCTGTCCCAGCTAAACTGTATCGATTTGTATCTTCTTCTTTTCATAAGATACAGACAATCACTGAAAAACCTTCCTTTAGAAAGATCTCAATTGCACTGATAGTAATCTTCCTTCTTCTTGCAGCGGCAAAAGAAACTGCAGAATGGTACTTCGTAAGAAGAGTGCTGGATTTACGCGGGGTGAAGGAACTCGCACGCGGATTTATCAACGAAGAATTGGACAGGGCAGTCACACTGGGAGTTGTAGAATACGAATTCCCAAATCATGTATTTATAGAAGATCTTAAAATTTCCAGCGATGAGGACTTTGCCTCTCAGAGAATGATCTTTAAAGCAAATAAAATAGAATTATTATTAAGAGGTCTTTGGAAAGGACAACCTTCTGTAAAAGCGATCCGAGTGCGTAATGCACAATTGAGTTTCGATCTGGAAGACAAGATCTCAGGAGAAATTTTATCCTATATCCATAAGATCAATATTCCTGAGATCAGATTAGAAGATACAACAATCACCGTTTATAAGGGCGGCAAGGTCCTTTTGGAGAATGTAAAAGGAATCGATTTTAATATTCGGAAAGAGGATACTAAGATCAATGTTCAAATTTCTGATTCTCTATTTCCTATTCCTGGATTTAGATATGTGAACGGAAAGTTCAGCACAGATATCGGAAGTAAAAATATGAATCTGGAAATTCTGTTTAAGAATGCAAAGGCAGAATCTTCCGGAGGTTTGTATTCTGAGTTTTCCCAATTCTATCCCAAAAAAGGAAAAATTTCGGGCCGTGCTGTTTTAGAATCTGATGGAACTAGTCTGAAGGTCCAAGGTAAAACAGAATTTTCTAATGTAAAAGGGATCGTTTTACAAGAGCTTCCTTTGCAGAGCGAAGTTTGGGAATGGAAAGACATAGATCTGGAACATGAATGGACTCGCGATCAAAAAGGTGATGTTTTTACGGAAGAACATAAAGTATTTTCTGGAGAAGATAAACTTACTCTTCTAAAATCTAAAAATGAGAAGGGACTGAAGTCCTGGGATTTAAGCCTGACTGTTCAGGATTTAGATGATATTCGTAATTTTCTGCCTGTTTCTTCTGATCTAAAAACTCTGGGTGGAAGTCTAGATCTACATTGGAAAGGGACTGAGACTGGATCTTATGGCGACTGGTTGAAGTCAGAGGCAAAATTTTCTCTCCAAGATTTTGTGTGGAAGGATACTTATTTGGATCTGGAAATCAAAGATGGGGAACTTGCTTGGAACCTTGCTGGAATTTTAGAAGCTAAGTTAAAAGGAAAACAATTTGGTCTTCCTTGGTCTGCAAATCTAAAAGGTAAAACTGGATATAGGAAAGGTGTAAAGGGAGATGGGACCGCTTACTTTCCTTTGCAGGGAGAATATAATCTTGAGTTAGAGACTGACTCGATTGTTCTTTCTAACTTTTTTCCTTTGTATAGTTCCGTTCGTCAATGGGTGAGAGAAGATATCCATACCAGAATGGAGAAGTTGATCCCTGAAATTAATTTTACTAGAACTCCAATCTATAAATACTTTTTAGAAAATCCTACAGGTAATCTTAAACTTACAGCCAAGGAAGTGAAATGGGATCTTGGGCTTCCAAGCATGGGTAAGTTAGATCTCGGGTTAAAATTTGCACCTTCTCAATCTAGATTGGATGCAAGTATTGCCGGTTCTGGAACTGCTAAATTAAATTCGTATTTTACATATGGTACTGATAATCCTTATTTCGGAATAGATTTCGAAACGATCAATTTGGCCTGGGGAGTTCCAAGCTTTTCTTTTTGTGGTGGAGATTTGATCCCAGAAAGTTTAGATGCAGACGGAAATATACGATTTAATGGAAATAATTTCCTAGACATTCACGATAGAATGTACATCACCATTGATAAGGTGAAACTTTCGAATACGATCTGGAAAGGAAAGGGAGAATTTCCTGTTCCAGTTCCTCCTAAATTCGAGATGGGATTCGATTATTGGAATCCTGGTAGCCCGCCTAAAAGGAACGTTTATTGGAAGGGCGGAAACGTTAGTGCTACTGCAAACTCTTATGTAGATTCGGATTCGGTTAAATATTTTGTAACTGGAAACACTTATTCATTTTCTAGCGAATCCAATTCTGCAGTGCCAATTTCAGCATTTGCATTTAAGATAAAAGAGAATAGCGCTGGTTGTGTGAAAGAGTAGTGCGGGCCCCGCCCTCTTTGGGTGGGGGCCGGTGCGGTGGTACAGCGAGTCTCATATCACAAAACTCGGATCCTTACAAACAATTTTTGTATCAGAAAACGTGTTGGAGTTCCTACACTCCGACTGGCTTTTCTTTCAAAAATTGTAGAATTGCTCTACTCGCATTCTTAGAACTATGCTCTTCGCCTAATGATTCTTTTACAGATTTGATCTCTTCTATCATCTGGTTCCTGTACTTTTTGTTTTTCAGGATGGCCATTGTTTCTCTCACGGTTTCTTCCGGAGTACATTCTGCTTGGATGAGTTCCTTCACCGTTTCTCTACCACTTAGGATATTGACGAGTCCTATAAAAGGTGTGCGGATCAGAAGTGCAGAGATAAAATAACTAAGTAAGCTGACCTTATACAAGATCACCATTGGTTTTTCAAAATATACAACTTCTAAAGTAGCAGTTCCGGAAGTTACTAAAACGATATCTGCGGCTTCAATACATCTCAAAGAACGGTCGAATAAATACTCGATCTTGATTCCAGGATGAGATTCTTCTGTTTCTTTAATTTTAGTTTGGATGTACTCTTCTTCTTTTAAGTTGATGTTCGGAATTAGAAAACGTACATGTTTTCTTTCTGTTTCCGCTTCCCTGTGAATAAGTGCTGCAGATTGGAGTAAAGTATCCAACATTCTATGGATCTCTCCGGAGCGAGATCCTGGCATTAGAGTAATTGTTTGTAAATGAGCTAGTTGCTTTTCATCCACAGGAATAGGAGCTTCTTTTCGGATCTTCTCTTTAATCCTTTGAGCGATTGGATGTCCTACAAATACGGATCGAACTCCGTAATCGTCATAGATTTTTTTCTCGAATGGAAATAATACCAACATTAGATCTATAGTTTCTTTGATCTTATAGATCCTGCCGAAATTCCATGCCCAAAGTTGTGGAGAAACATAAAAGATTACTTTGATCCCTAATTCTTTGAGTCTGGCTGCGAGCCTAAGATTAAAACCGGGATAATCGACTAGGATAGCATGTGTGCAAGAACGCGCCACGGCTTCTTCTACCAATCGATCCATGAGAGCTTTTAGGAATTTGTATTTGAATAGGACTGCAGTGAAACCGATTACAGAAAGTTCTTCCATGTCTTCGATGGAATCAAAACCTTCTTCCAACATTCTGGGACCGCCAATCCCGAAAAATGTAAGATCCGGATCATGTTTTTTAAGTTCTTTTAATACTTCTGCGCCTAGTAGATCGCCGGAATGTTCTCCGGCTAATATCATAAATACGGGAGAAGAAGGTACGGAAACATTTTCCGTCCTAATTTTGTCCCCTGCCTTCTTAGGCTTTAGGGAGCTTTTTTTGGGTAGAGTTAATTTTCGAGACGTTGCCACGGCCGATGCTCAAGATATGGATTTTCAATTTTTCTGCAAGGTTAATAAATTCGGAAGGATTTACAATTATGGTCTCTCCTTCTCGAAAGGCGAGTGTGTCGCAGTTATTCTCGCTCATTACTTTTAAGGTTTCTATTCCGACTGTAGGTAGATCGAATCTTGGGTCTTGGCTTGGTTTGGAACTTTTACAAACGACTGCCTTTCTTTTTTTAGCAAAACCTCCGCCTCTTCGAATGGCTTGATCCGTTCCCTCTACTGCTTCTACCGCTAATACTGATTTATCTACGACTACTACTGCTTGGCCTATATCTAGATGAGCGATCTTTTCCGCATATTCCATTCCGAAGATCACGTCCTCTATCTGTTTTTTGTCCAAGGATCTTTTAGTATAACGTCCTTCTGGAAGTAACAAAGATTTCAGATAGGTTTTTTGGGAGATGATATGAATTCCTTGTTTTTCGAAATCTTCTGCTACTGTTTTGAAGATAGAATAGTCATGACGATTCACCATTCTTGCGAGTAATGCGAGAGCTTTTAAGTCAAAGTTCAGGCTTTTAAAGATAATCTCTTTTTTAACTTTTCCTAATAGAAGAAGCCTATCTATCTGATTTGTTTTACAGGCTTTTAATAATCCGCCGATCTTTACGATCCGAATTGGGATCACTCTGTCTGGATAATTTCCCGGAGTAAAATCAGACTCGGCTATGGAGAGAAAGAATGGATCTTCCCCAGCAGCAAGAGCTTCTTTCATTCCTATTTGAGGAAGATTTCCTCCTCCCGCTAATATTCCTAAACGTCCCAAACTTAGTTGGAAGAGGAACCGGAAGAACCGGTGGAAGATTCAGAACTTTTGGAAGAGGATTTATTGTCTGTTACATAGAATCCGGATCCTTTGAAAATGATCCCTCCTACGTTGGAGATCAATCTATCTACTTCTCCAGTTTTACCACAAAGAAGACAAGTTGTGATAGGATCGTCCTTCATGGATTGAAAATGTTCAAAAGTCTGCCCGCAGGCCTTGCATCTATAATCGTAAGTAGGCACTGATTTTCCTCGCTCGATCGTATGATCAAAATAAAAACTTAAATTGGAACGCTGCCGCATTCGAATCGGACTTTTTATCCGCTTGTTGCAGGCAGAGTTTGAATAGAGCTCCCTCTATTGAGGTTAGTTCTTCTTCAGGAGAGATACCTTGTAATACGGTTTTTTCTCCTACTAATAGAGACGCTGAGATCGCTCCGTTTGCAGAAAAAATTCCAAGTTGGAATCGTTTCTTTCCGCCTGATCCAAGTATATACTTGTTCCTATTGATAGAAATACTCTCTCTGTCAAGGTCGATTTGGTAAGCAGACTTCCACTCACCAGGTCTTCCTGAGTATAGTTTAAAAATCGGAACTGCTTCTTCTCCGCTTAAACTTGCTGTTAAAAATTCTAAGGATCTAAATGGTTCTTCTACTATCCTACAAATCTCTTTGTATTTTCCAGTTTTAGATCTATGTAATACGATCCCGTAATCTCCATCCAAGGCTAACTTATCTGTTGGAATATATTCGCCGTGAAAACCAGGAGGGATCTTATCCTCTGTCCAAAATGCAAAGTCCCAGGCCTGGCTTTTTTCGGATTGGGAAAATTCTGCAAAAATTTCTTCGGCTTTTGCAGAAGGATACGGATCTTCTTCTAAGAAGTGAGAGAAGATCCAACCTGAGATCTGTAATTCAGGAATATATACTTGGATCCAATTTCCTTTTCTTCCTTGGACTGTTTCGGAACGAGGATCTTTATCTAATGCGTAAAGTAGGAGTCCTTTTTTTAAACGAGCCTTTCCTGGGTTTTCAGTTCCAGGACCAGTTCTGAGGTTCGTATTTTCACCTGTGTTCTTAAATCTGGAGCCGAGTAATGTAGAATCTTCTCTTACTGAAAGAAAACCTAATAGTTCGGAAAGTTTATTCTGATCTCCATCTGAAAGTTTTGTCTCTCTTCTTAAAACTTTTTTAAGCACGGAAGAATAAGAAGAAATTCCTAATGTGACAGGGTTACTTTTGATGAGTTCTTTTAGATCTCGTAAGAATAGAATATCATCTTCCCATTCTCCTGCGATCTCTGCTCTGGAAAGAATTGCTTTTTGTCTCCAGTATCCACCTGGCCGGAGTTGTAGGATAAAAGGATCTTCGAATACTGGAAATTCACCTTGGGATTCTAAAGATTTTCCTGAACCGATCCCGTTTTCTTTTTGGAGTCTTGCGGAAATTTTAGCTCTATCTTCTGCATCCTTAGTGATCAGTTCCGCATTCAATTTAAGAAGAGATTGGGAACCATAAAAAAGATCTTCGGGTGTAGGGGAGTTGGACTTTTTTACGAGAGAAATTACCTTCTCCCATTTTTCCTTTTTATAATATTCGTAAATAGTGTCAGATGGTTTGGGCCAAAAGCGAATGGTAAGCCAAACGATCAGCCCTAATAATACGATCCCGATTATAGAAAGAAAAAATCCGCGTTTCAATGAGAACTACGAAACCTATTAATCCAAATGCGGAATAAGTTTTTCAGCATCCAGGTCGAATCTTTCTAAAAGCATGTTCTTCGCGATATAGTATCTCATTAGATCTATATTGAAATTTACTTTTGCTTGAGTAAGGCTGAGCTGGTCTCTCACCAAAGTATCCAAAGCATTTTTAACTGCGACTGCATCCGCTCGTCCTTGTTGGAAGCTTCGGACAACACCGTTATAATAGTTTTGTGTTTCTTTTTCGGTGACTATTGAATTCTTATAAATCTTATAACTAGCTTCTAAAGAATCGATCCTTCCTCTTAGATCGTCTCTTACTTCATTCTTAACTTCGGTTTCTTTTAGAGTAGCTTGGCGGACTCCGATCTCGGAATCTCTTCTTCCCGCAGCAACTCCTTTATCAAATAATGGATAAGAGAAACTTACTTTTCCGTTGAAGTCTTTGTAACGCGCAGATTGGACACCATCTGTTGCATCTGTAAAATTTTTATCAGGGCTTGTGATTGTCTGAGCCTGAGAAGAAGCAGAACCAGAAAGTGTAAGAGCAGGTAACTGATCACTTTTTGCATTTTTAAGCATAAGTTCAGCGATCTCTTTTTCTCTGACTGCATTTAGATAATCTGCTCTCTTTTTGTAAGCGATATCCAAATCTTTTGTGTAATCAGGTTTCTCAGGAATTTCTTCCATAAGATCTGTTTCTTCTGAAAGGTCTGAGTCATTATCTAATTTTAAAGTACGAGATAGTTTTCTTTTTGCTTCGTCTTTTTGAACAACTGCAGTTTCTAACTGGCTATCAGCTTGCGCGAGTAATGCGTTCCATTGGTTGACTTCGAATCCTTCTGAAAGTCCTAAACCTTGTTTGCGAACTGTAAGATTTCTAATATTGCTTACGTTCTCTTTTAATCTGCGGAAAGTTTTTAAGGACTGTAGTTTAACGGAATAGTCCCAGAAATCCACAAGTGATCCTACAATCGCTTCCGAGATCTGAAGGGAAACTTGGCTTTTCGCCATTTCTTTTTGGTTGTCCAGGATCTTTTCCTGGTTTCTTCCCTTATAACCGAATGAGTTTTTCAATAAGTCTTGGGAAACTGTAGCAGTGATAAATCCAGTATAAAGAGGAGGAAGTGCGAGTCCTGAGAAACTGGAAGTAAGAGGGTTACTCTTATCTTCGAAAGCGTTCGAGTCGAATCTTCTATTTCCTGCTTCTAACTTGAAGTAGGTCCCAGTAGCACGGATTGTTTTTTCAATCCCCCCTTTGATCGTATCATCGGAAGTTTTTGTTCCGGTGAAGACGTTGTTCTGGTTCAAAGGAAGAACTGTTTGTCTGAAACTTCCGTCAGCTACTAATCTCCAAGAATATTGGGACTCTGCTTTCAAGTAACTCGAATCAGTTTTTGCTAATTCGTATCTTAAGTTTTGTAGTTTGAAGTTACTATCTAGAGCTCTTTTAACTGTCTCCTCAGTAGTTAACTTCAGGATTTTTCCGGATGATTTATTCTCTTGGGAGAATACTCCGGAAAATCCCGAAAGGAGGATGAGGCTCGAAACCAAAAAGACAGAGATTGTCTTCCCGCTTATTGTTTTGGTCCAAAAATTCCCATTTTCTAATTTCATAACCTTTCCTCCGATCTAAAGTATTAGATTAACCTAATGCTTTTTTCATTTTTTCGCCGACTTCGGCGATAGATTGGCAAACAGAAATACCTGCATCCTGCATAGCTTTCATCTTAGAAGAAGCTGTTCCCATTCCTCCGCTGATGATCGCGCCAGCGTGCCCCATCCTTTTTCCAGGAGGTGCAGTTTGGCCTGCGATAAATCCTACTACAGGTTTTTTAACATGAGCTTTGATATAAGCAGCAGCTTCTTCTTCAGAAGTTCCGCCGATCTCTCCGATCATTACGATACCTTTGGTTTCAGGATCTTCATTCAGAAGTCTAACTGCTTCTGTGTGATTCATTCCTGGAACCGGGTCTCCACCGATACCAATTACAGTGGATTGTCCCAAACCATGTTGGGTCAACTGCGCAACTGATTCGTAAGTTAAGGTTCCAGAACGAGAAACGATACCTACGTTTCCTGCTTGGTGAATAAAACCAGGCATGATCCCCATTTTAACTTTGTATTTAGGAGAGATCACACCAGGGCAGTTCGGTCCAACCAGTTTGGTTTTGGAATTGCGAAGTGCGCTGTACACTTTAAGCATATCGTGTGTTGGAATTCCTTCAGTGATACAAACCACTAGAGGAATTTCATTGAAGATACCTTCTAAGATCGCATCTGCTGCGAATGGAGGCGGAACGAAAATGATAGAAGCATTTGCTCCTTCTTTAACGATCGCATCTTTTAAGCTATTGAATACAGGAACGTTTTTACCAGCGAGTTCTACTGTTTGCCCGCCCTTGCCTGGAGTTACTCCTCCTACTACGCTCGTTCCGTATTCTATCATTTGAGTCGCGTGGAAAGAACCTTCTTTTCCGGTAATCCCTTGAACTACAACTCTTGTATTGCTATCTACTAATACTGCCATGTTATATTAAGTTAACCTTATGTTATTTATTTAATGGCATCTGCCACTTTTTTAGCCGCGGTACGAAGATCCTCTTCTCCGATGATGTTTAGACCGGATTCGTTCAGGATTTTTTTACCTTCTTCCGCGTTGGTTCCTTTCAAACGAACTACTAATGGAACATTGATGTTCACAGCTTTAGCAGCTTCGATGATCCCCAGAGCAACTCGGTCACAACGAACGATCCCTCCGAAAATATTGATGAAGATCCCTTTAACGTTTGGATCTCCCAGGATCAGTTTGAATCCGTTAGTAACAGTAGTAACGTTAGCTCCACCGCCCACGTCTAGGAAGTTTGCAGGTTCTGCGCCAGCAAGTTTAACGATGTCCATGGTTGCCATTGCAAGACCAGCACCGTTAACCATACAGCCGATGTTTCCATCTAACTTAACATAGTTGATATTGTATTCGCTGGCTTGGACTTCTAAAGGATCTTCTTCGGAAACGTCTCTGAAGGCAGCGTTTTCTGGATGGCGATAAAGTGCGTTTTCATCTAAGTCGATCTTACAGTCACCTGCAATGATCTCATTTTCTTTTGTAAGGATCAAAGGGTTGATCTCTAATAAAGATGCATCTTCTTTAATATAAGCATTATAAACGGAAGTAAGAAGAGCTTTGAAAGATTTATGAGATTCAGCAGGAAGTCCAAGATCAAAAGCAAGTTGAGAAGCTTGGTTTGGTTGTAATCCGATTCCTGGATCTACAGCGATCTTCAGGATTTTTTCAGGATGAGTTTCCGCAACTTCTTCAATCTCCATACCACCTTCAGTGGAAGCCATGATGATTGTTTTGCGGATCGCGCGATCTAATAACACACTTAAATAAAATTCCTTCGCGATATTAATCCCTTGCTCAAGATAAACTTTTAAAACTTTTTTACCTTCAGGTCCAGTTTGAGGAGTGATAAGTTGCATGCCTAGGATCTTGTCTACTGCAGCTAATGCGTCTTCTTTAGTTTTGGTAACTTTAACTCCGCCGCCTTTTCCTCTACCACCAGCGTGGATCTGGGCTTTTACGACTACAACAGATGCTCCTGTTTTGGAAGAAACTTCTTCGTGGGCTTTTGCACCGTCTTCTTTTTTATCAATTACTACGCCGAAAGGAACTTTGGCGTTATGGCGTCTCAGGATTTCCTTGGCCTGGTACTCGTGAATTTTCATGAATCAACCTTGTTTTTTTGGATGTGAGTTCAGTTTGGAATGCTTTTTCTAAGGATTTTACCTGGAAGAATCCTGTCCATCCCCTTTCGGTAGGAGTTCCCACAGGAGCATTGAAATGAAGAATCAAACCTAAGTCCAAAGTTCTCTGCGGCTTAGCGTCTCCGCGTGAGATAGAAGCTATTCAGATTAAAATTTTATAAATGATTCGGGTCCGGGGTTCGTAAGCAAAAAGATTCCCCGGAGAGGGGGTAGTGGAAGACGCGAATGCGTCTGAAGCGAGGGGGACACGTCCCCCTTCTATTTCAACCCGAGACACTTCTGTGACAATACTTTGGAAATCGGTCTAATATATTTTTCGTTATCACGTCTTATTTTCTGCTATATTGTATGTTTCTGCTGATTTTTGGAACGGTTCTAAGCAGAAAGGGTTAACCCGTGGCTTGCCACGTTAGGAGAAATATAAATGAAGGTGATCTATATTGGGCTGGTATGCCTATTTTTGGGGACGTTTGTCTCCTGCGATTCAGGAGGTGGAGATTCTAATTCCGCTCTAGCGGTATTGGCCGGTTTTGGAAATGCAATTCCGGTCAGTTCTGCGGCGGATTTAACAAATGAATCTGCGGCTTCTTATGATGATAACGAATGGGGGCTTGTAACTTCTTCTCGTTTGGAATCTTGGGTAAGCGATTGGCAAAACCAAAAGCCATCTCATATCAGTGGAAAACTTGTGATCTTGCAGAGTAGCCTCGCGAATAATTTTTCGGGAGATACAAGTGGGAGATCCTACATCAAGTCTGACAACGCTAACGGAGTTTATGTATATCATCTGGACGATTTCCAAGCCGGATTTCGTTTTAACCAGCAAAGAGATACTGGACTTATTCGTAACTCAGTTCGTTACCAAGCAGACGGCCAAACTGTGGACCAATGGTTGAAAGTATTCGGGATCAATTTGAATAAAGACCTGGTAGTTTTTGCAGTAGGATCTGCGAACAATAATGGTACCGCTTATACGAATGGAAGCCAAACCCAGGATATCACCAGGGGAATTTATTGGCTTAGGTATTGGGGAGCGGATATCAAACATCTTGCGATCTTGAACGGAGATATCAGGACCAATTTTACGAATGCGACTTATCTCTCTGCGAGTAAGGATGTGGCTCCGAATGAAAATGGAAGTTTCAGTGTAAAACAACTTCGTGTAGATAATACGATTATCACTCTTACCCTGGAAGATATCATTAAGATTGCTAAGAATAATGGAAGCGCATCTATCAGTGGACTTACCGGAACTCAGATCATTGTGGATGCAAGACCTACAAACCAGTTTGATCAGACAGTTGGAATTACGAACTCTGGAGCGAATCATATCACAACTGCATGGAATGATTCAGGTGCACCTGCTGCAGGTGTGAGTGGAACTCCTAAAAAATATGTTCTGTTCGAAACTAGGATCAAGGGAGCAAAAACTTTTCCTTGGGCATCTCTATTAGATACTTCTGCGACCGGTTATAGATTTAAGGATAAGGCGACTCTTGCTGGTATTTTTGCGAATACTGGAACTGGGGGAGCAGGTTATACAACTGGAGCTACAATCGTTTCTCAATGTAGAACGAATTTTGAAGCACAGGTGAACGGATTTGTTTCTCAGAATATATTAGGATATCCTACTGTATTCTATGATGGTTCTTTAGTGGAATGGACTTCTCTTGTTGCGGAATATCCTGATTCTACAGAAGGGACTAGTTTTAATAAACTATCTTTAACTTCTCCCTTTAGAACGGACACGGTAGATTTGAGTTATGCCCCAGGTGGGAACATTAATTATAATTCACATTCTTCTGGCGGAACTGGAAGCCCTTATGTGACTGTGGCTCAGGCGGATATTGATCCTTCTTCGACTACAACTCGTAAGGCACAACTGGAAGATAAGGCTTATAAGTATTAAATCTAAAAATCCTTAGTGGTCTTTGTGCCTTTGCGTGAGTCAAATTAAATAAGAGTTCCACGCGAAGTCGCTAAGAAAAGAAGGTTTTAGTTTAAAAAGAAAAGGCTCCGAAAGGAGCCTTTTGTAACTTGAATATTCTATATTTATAATGTTTAGTTTAGAGAAGAAAGGATCGCAAGATCCAAAGAGTAAGCTCCTCCACCTACGATTGCGAGTGCGATCGCAAGTCCGATAGCCAAAATTTGGAATTCGTAACCTTCTCCTTTTTGAGCTCCGAACCAGTTTATGAAAAATCCATGTTCTCTATGAACGAGTAAGGCCGCTCCAAGCATGATGATTCCAATACCAATTGCGGAAACTCGAGTGAGTAATCCGAGGATTAATGCTACGGAACCGAATGATTCACCGATGATAACTAAGAATGCAATGATCCCTGGAAGTCCTGCAGTTTGCGTAAAATAACCATAGGTTCCTTTGAATCCGTAACCGCCGAACCAGCCCAATAATTTTTGAGCGCCATGTGGGAAGATTACGATCCCGAGGGTTAATCTTAAGACCAAAGGAACGATGTCGCTACTGGTTGCTAATAATGTTTCTAACATTTTGAATACTTCCTTCTATTAATTCACAAATTAATAGTTTATTCTTAAAGTATATTACTTTGAATATGAAGTATTTCTTACAAGTTTTTTTCACCAGGGTCGGCCAAAAATCGGAAAATTTTACAGGTAGGAACTCCTTATCCATGTTTTGAACCAGATAAACTGTCAGAAATCGCCGATTTAGCAGGAAATTTTCGACTTTTAGAGATGATCAATATATGATTCTATGGCTCAGTTTATTAGCCTGAATTTTTAGCAAAATTCAATATAGCAGAATTAAATCTGTTATTTATGAGGTTTGGATTTGGGATGGTCCTGGAGATCTTTTAGTACATTCAGAAAAGATCGGGAGAGAAGATGTCTGAAGTATTCCATTGGATAATCTCTGTTTTATTTTTAGGATTTATTCTCGGATTCCCATGGCTTGCGGGAAGTCTTTCTGGAAAACATAAGTGGTTGGGATTTTTAGGTCCGGTCGTTCTATGCTACGCGTCCGGAATTATATTGGGTAATTTGATCCCAAGTGAGTTTTTACCTAAAAAGATCGCAGAAACAATTTCCGAAATTTCTATCCCGATAGCAATCCCGCTCTTACTTGCTTCTTCTGATTTTTTGAGAGGTATCAAAGAGGCGAGACTTGCATTATTCTCCTTCTTCTTATCCTGTATTGCGGTCGCAATCTCTTCTGTTTCCGTAGGATTTTTCTTAAGCTACTTACATCCGGAATCTTCTAAAATAGGTGGTATGCTTGCCGGTTTGTATACAGGAGGAACTCCAAATTCAAACGCGATCGGTTTGGCTCTGGATACAGGCAAGGCTACGATTGCACTCGTAAATACAGTGGATCTTTTGATAGGAGGAACATATCTTTTATTCCTTCTTAGTTTTTCCAAAAAAGTATATTCAATTTTCTTAAAGCCGGAGTTGGCAAGCGGAGTAGAAGGAGAGGTTTCTTTGGAAATTCAGGTTTCTCCTAAAAATCCTGTTTTACGTTT
This sequence comes from Leptospira koniambonensis, assembly GCF_004769555.1. Classification (NCBI taxonomy): domain Bacteria; kingdom Pseudomonadati; phylum Spirochaetota; class Leptospiria; order Leptospirales; family Leptospiraceae; genus Leptospira; species Leptospira koniambonensis. The sequence goes on from NZ_RQFY01000004.1 coordinate 1,971,419, forward strand.
GTTGATAGGAATTATTCTCTCTGTTTTGGGACTTGTAGCTTCTCTTGGGATCTCTAATGTAATTTTAGGAACTGCTTCTGCTCCTCTGATCCTTTTAGGGATCACCACCTGGGGAATCGGGATCTCGTTTTCTAAAAAAGTGAGAAGTCTGAATACTTATCCTATGGGATATTATTTTATTCTAATATTCTCCGTTGCCATTGGATTTTTGGCAGATTTTGGAAGTTTGGTAAAGGGTGCATCCGGTGTTCTTTTGATAGTTCTTGCTACAATGTCGATTGCCATCCTTCTTCATTTACTTTTCGGGATTTTATTTAGGATCCCGGTGGATACTTGGATCATCACTTCCGTTTCTAGCATTTATGGCCCTGCGTTTGTTCCTTCCGTTGCGGCAGCAATTGGTAATAGAGGTGTATTAATTTTGGGGATTTTGACTGGGCTGGTTGGTTATGCAGTTGGGAATTATTTAGGCCTGGCTGTGTATTGGTTTTTGGCGAGATAAGAGGAGAGGCGCGGAGAAAAAGAAAGCTTGCGTCGAAAGATTTTTGTGATTCTCTTGCCGGATGATTTTACGTTTCCGCAGGTTTATAGATTGGGTCCAATTAACCAAACTCACACAAGGTCTCAGTGACCAAGAAGCACGAGCCATTCGCACCACTGGATCTACTCAGTTCATAATATTTGTTATCCCGGTTCTTCTCGCGGTACCAATTTATTTTACTGAGCCTCCCGAAACGCATCTATATTCCTATTCTGTGCTTACTATCTTCCTGATAATTCTCGGAACTGGGCGATATCTACTACACAAAAGGATCCAGACTGCTGCTGCGGTAACGACACTTGTAGCGCTGAATTTCGAATTTACGGTTCTCACAATGGCGCAAGCGGATGATCCTGCGCCTCTAGGATTTTTGATCAGTTCCATATTGCCATTCCTAATGATTTTGCGAACTCGGACGAAAACCATTTGGAGCCTTGTGATCATTCCAGTCGGGCTTTTCCTGGCTGCTCAGTATTATTATAGAGTGTTCGGTGGTTCTGCGATATTTGGCCCTCCTAGATGGGTTGTGCCAGCGGATTATCTGATGCCTCCTCTTGTTCTTGTGGCGTTAGCAATGATTTTGATCATTTATCAGTTCGTAAAAGCGGTCAACACTGCCGAAGACAAATTGTCGAAGGAACATGCTCAGTCTGAAAAACTTCTGCTGAATATTTTGCCCAGAGAAGTAGCTGATGAACTGAAGGAGAAAGGAATCAGCAAACCTAGGCATTTTCCTTCTGCTACTGTTTGTTTCACCGACTTTGAAGGTTTTACAAAAATTTCCGAATCATTGGAACCAGGCGAACTTGTAGCGGAATTAGATAGATGCTTTTCTTATTTTGATAATCTGATGGATCGATACAAACTAGAAAAACTCAAAACTATCGGCGACAGTTATATGTTTGTCGGTGGTATTCCGAATAGCAGTTCTACTCATGCAGTAGATTGTGTGTTAGCAGCTCTCGAGATCCAAGCATTCATGAATCAGATGAAGGAAATTAAAGCCTCTCAAAATCTTCCCTACTGGCAGCTTCGATTGGGAATTCACTCAGGTGACTTGGTTGCCGGAGTTATAGGTGAGAAGAAGTTTGCCTATGATGTTTGGAGTGATACAGTAAATACTGCGAGTAGATGTGAATCTTCAGGCGCTACAGGTAAAATTAATGTTTCAAGTGCAACTTATGCACTGATTAAAGATTTTTTTGATTGTGAGTATCGCGGTGAGATTGCAGCAAAGCACAAGGGTAATATCGGAATGTATTTTGTTCACGGTCTTCTCCCTGAATTGCATAGGGCAGGGGAGCCGATGATACCAAACTCAGAATTTGAAAAGCGTTATGCTGCCTTAAAGATTCTTTAATATCTCTCGGATCAGTTCCCCTGTGTCCGTAAAACTTTGTTTTTTTAGGATCTTCTCTACTTCCTTGAGAGCGGATTTGTCTTCGAAGCCTAATTGAACAAGCGCTTGGACTGCTGTTTCTTTAAAACGATCTTCCGGAGAAGGAAGTCTTTCTTTGGAAGTTTCAGGGATAGAAGGATCTTCCGGGCCTGCTTCTAAAAACAATTCCAGTTTTTTGAGATTTTGTTTTACTTCGAAAAAGATTTTTTCTGAGGTTTTGGCTCTTACCTTAGGGATTTTTTCCAGGTCCTTTGCTTCTCCGGAAGAAGCAATCTTATGTAATTCCCAAGGACTGAAGAAGGAGAGTACTTTAAGTGCAGTCATTTCTCCTATTCCGTGCAGGCCTTTCATCACTTTAAAAAATTCTTTATCTCTTTCTTGTAGAAAGCCAAAAAGTTTTTGGCCTCTTTCAGTGATGGAATGATGGATATGAAGCCTTACTTCTTTTGCAGAAGTTTGGAATTCTTTCAGTTCCCAATAGGTCTTGAATGAAATTACGATTTCATAAGTTACTCCATGAACATCTAAGTTCACTGAGCCTACTTCCAGTTTTCGAATGGAACCTTGTAATCCTGAGATCATGTCTGGAAGTTTAAAAAGTGATGCCTGCGGAGGCAATCATTTCCACAAATCCGAAATTCTGTGTGGCGCGATCTTTAGATTTTCCATTGGTGTAGATGCTTGTTAGGTCTATGTATCCACCTTTTGCTCCGAATTCAAAGAAGAAGGATTTAAATAAATCGATCCTTAGTGCTGAATATCCAGAGACTCCGTAACCAGAAAGGTGGAATCTATTATTATGACCTTCTCCAAAAAGCCTTACATCACTTCTACAGACTACAGGTCCAGCTCCGACCGAACCTACTAAACTAAATGCATTCTCTCCATTTGGAGAAACCCAGAGTGGCGCCACATAACCAACATCTACGAATAGATAATTCAGACCGTCTGTATGTTCGAATTTCAGGAAGTCTGGAGAGATATTGACTGTTTCTCCTCCATGGTATCCTGCGAATTGATTTATATTATTCGGAAATAATAATGCATAAGGAGCAGACTCGAAAGAAGTATGAAGTCTTGCCCATTCTATTGCATTAGGATCTATATATCCGCTGATACTTGCAGCCTGTCCTCTCGACATTACATATTTCATATGATCTTGCCCGAAAGCGATGAACAAATTGTCTGTGAAATAATAAGTAAGTTTAAAATTATACTGAGGAATTTCCCAAAGAGAAGGATTCAGATACACATCTGTGGAAAATCTTTCCGGTTTATCTCTGGCAACCACATCTTTTAAGGTAAAAGAATATCCAGGTCCCTTGAAGTTGATATCACTTTGAGTATAAGAGTCTCTATTATATCCCCATTGGAACGACCAACGGCCTTTTCTTTGGTCTACTCTTCTTTCTTCTTTTTTTGTTTGTTCCGGTTGGGCGGACGTTTTTGCCTGGGCCGGGCTAAGAGGATAGATTTTTTCTTCTCCTCCTACAGCATATAGGGAAGTGGAGAAGGTCAGTAATATTAAGATAATATAATGTATGAAAGATGAGGATTTAGTTTCGGATCTCATTTTGGATGGAAAGCCTCCGGGACACAGTTCTATGCCAGAATTCAGGAATAGTTCCGGGAGGCTATGTTTTTTCTTAGGATAGAAATTTCCAAATCATTCCAGGTCTATTCCGCTTCCGATAGTCCATGGTACAATTTTTACCCCGTCTTTAGTTCCCCAGGAAATTCCATCGGAACTAGGATTGATCCCTTTTGTATCAGGAGAAGTTGGAAAGGAGAGTCTTTGTTTGAGGTCCAACATAGGCTCTTTCGGTAGATCATCTCCTAAAGGAAATGTTCCCCAATGGATAGGAGCGAATGACTTTGCATTTAAGTCTTTGGTCGCCATCAAAGCTTCCTGCGGTCCAATATGAGCGTATTTCATAAACCATCTAGGTTTATAAGCTCCGATGGGAAGAAGTGCAAGATCGACCGGCTTTCCCAAACGTTCAGAGATATTTTTAAAATGAGAAGAATATCCAGTATCTCCCGCAAAATAGATGATCTTTCCCTGAGCCTCTAAAGAATAACTTCCCCAGAAGTATTGATTTGTATCTGAGATCCCCATTCTACTCCAATGATGTGCAGGAAGAAATGTGATCTTTACAGATTCTTTTGTAGTAACCTGACCCAACTCTTGGGAAACTGTGGCTCCTAAATTTTCTTCTTCCGAAAACGATTTCATTCCGGAAGGAAGAAGTATCTGTAAGTTCGGATTTTTACTTCTCAAATAACGTAATGTATCTCTATCCAAATGATCTCTATGAGCATGGCTCACTACTACAAAATCCACAGGAGGAAGATCCTCTTTTGGGATAGGAAGTTTAACAAGTCTCGTCACTAAAATAGGTGCATCAAAAATAGGATCTGTTAGAACGTTTACTGTTTTTCCCTTTACTGTAGAAGATATCCAAACTGTAGCATGCCCGAACCAAACCACTCTGACTTTTCCTTCCGGAGCGATTAGATCTTTAGAGTTTCTTTCTAACACCGTAGGAAGTTCTTCAGTAAGTCCTTCTACTGCAGGAGGATCTTTAGGCCCCCAGACCTTCCAGCGTAGGATAGCTAAAGGTGACTTCCCCTGCAATTCTTCATCTGGATCTATATTATGATATCTGCCTTCCTTATAGCTAGGGGACTTTACCCTGTCCGGATCCAATGGAAAACAATAGAAAGATGAAATTGCGAGTAAGAGAGTCGCAGAATGGAATAATAAACTCATATTGTTGTTTTGGACCTCTTGTAACGTTTTTGGAGCCGAATTTTTTCTAAAAGAATGGAACCGAATCAATTTATTTCTATTCTTTCGGACTGTATAAGAATCGAAACATTTTTTTTCAAACCGACCGATGTCGCCGAGCCTTTGTTTAGCAGGTTGCTTGCAGAAAATTCAGCTCTCATCCGTTCTATCCTAAATGGAAGCTTCAATACAGATCAGGGACCTGCCATTTGCGAAAAATAGAATACTTTCGCTCGTGGTCCTATTTTTATTTATCAGCTTCCATTTTTTGTTACCATTGGGACTATTATTTGGTAACTTTCCCTATTGGGCAGCTTGGGTTTTTGCCGCTTCTTTGGGACCGGTGTCCTATACTTTTTGGAATTTGATCCATGAAAGTATTCATGGGAATTTTTCGAATGAAAGAAAGCAGAATCATTTTTGGGGAAGGTTTCTTTGTATCGTGTTCGGGGCTCCTTATTCAGTTCTGAAATGTAGTCATCTGATGCACCATAAGTTCAATAGAGAACCTGGTGATAGGATCGAATTTTATGATCCAAATTCTCGAAAGCCTAGATGGTTCCAGAGTTTGAATTATTATTTCAGAATTACTGTGGCCACTTACATTTTCGAAGTAGGGACAGGGCTTTTACTTTCTCTTCCTTCTCGTTGGACAAAGCCGATTGTGGATCGATTCATTGAGTATCCTATAGAAGAAGGCTTTTTTAAATGGATCTATCGTCCTGAAATTTTGGAAGAATTAAGAAAAGATATTCTTTGGATACTGGCCTTCTATATTCCCAGCTTTTGGTTATTTGGAAATAATTGGCCTTTGTTGGTATTCCTACTTCTAAGCAGGTCCTTTTTTATATCATTTTTCGATAATGCGTATCATTACGGGAAAGAAATTAATGATAAAAATTCGGCCTTTAATTTAACTCTACCGAAAACGGTAAGTGCTTTTTTTTTACATTTTAATTATCATAGGATTCATCATAGATTCCCGGGATGTTCCTGGGATCGATTACCGAAACAAATGGAGGTTTGCGGAGAAACCTGGGACAAAAGTTTTATTAGACAAGCATGGAGCCAATGGGGCGGGCTCTTAGAACCTTTGGATGGAAAAATTTCTAAATAAAAAGAAAAACATATGAGAACAATAATACAATCTTTTATTCACAATAGACTCTTCATGTATTTGGGGATTATATTCATAGTAGTAGCGGGAGGATTTGCTCTCTACAATCTGCGTAGAGATGCATTTCCGAACGTGGACATGAAACAACTCGTAATTACCACTAAATTTCCTGGGGCTTCTCCTGCGGATGTGGAGTTGCGGGTAACGTATCCGATCGAAGAGAAGATCAAAGAAATAGACGGGATCGATGAGATCCGTTCTTTCTCTCGGAACTCAGTATCAGACATAGATGTGCGAGTCAGCTTAGATGAAAAAAATCCGGAGAAAGTTCTGGATGAGATCCGTAGAGCAGTCGACAATGCAATTGCCGATTTTCCGATCCAAGTAACCGAAAAACCTAAAATTACCGAAAGAAAATCGGGTTCTTTCCCTATTATGGACTTCTCCGTATATGGAGGAAGAGATGAAATAGAACTTCATTCGGTCGCTGAATTTATAGAACTAGAATTGGAAAAAATACCCGGGATTGCCAGGGTTGATGTATTCGGAAAACGTGATAGAGAATGGCATATTCTAGTCAACGCAGATAAGCTGAAACAATATCAATTGGATCTGTCGGATATCACAAGAACGATCAGAACTAGAAATATCAATCTTCCTGCCGGATCTGTGGATTCGGAAGACGCTTTCGATCTTCGTATCGACGGAGAATTTAAACAACCATCCGAGATCGGGAAAATTCCTGTCCGTACTAACGATATTTTTAGTACTGTGCGGATCGGAAATTTAGCTAGGGTCGAAGATACATTTGAATACCCTAGATTCCTTGCGATCGCAAATGGGCAGCAGGGGTTAATACTTTCTGTAATCAAAAAGGAAAGAGCAGATGCGATAGAAGTCGCGAGTATGGTCGAGACCAGGCTTAAAGAATTAGAAAAAACTTATCCGGAAGGGATCAAAACTTTCAAATTGAATGACGAGGCAAAAAGGACAAAAAATCGTCTGAACGTAGTTTCGTCTAACGCTCTAATCGGGTTTTTGATCGTTTTCGGGATCTTGTTTCTATTCCTGGATTTCAGGACCGCAACTTTAACATCGATGTCTTTGCCGATATCGATGCTTATGACCTTTGCAGTGCTTCCTTTCTTTGACGTATCTTTTAATATGATCTCCATGATGGGTTTGATCATTTCACTGGGTATGCTCGTGGATAATTCGATCGTAATTTCGGAAAATATTTATACATATTTAGGCGAGAAGATGGACCGGACCTCTGCGGCATTAAAAGGAACTACCGAGATGGTGGTCCCAATTTTTGGTTCTTATCTTACAACCGTTGCGGCCTTTCTTCCGATGTTATTTATGGCCGGGATCATGGGGAAATTTATCTGGCAAATCCCTCTTGTGGTGATCATCGCATTGACTGCGAGTTTGATAGAATCTTTCCTTTTTCTTCCGGCAAGGATTGCTGCGTTCGCAAAAACTCCGGACGAATTAAAAAGATCTTCAAACTTCAGAAGATCCTTAGATGAGTTTTTCGGAAGAATGGAAGAAAGGTTTTCCGATTTCGTCGCATTAATGATCCGAAATCGGAACAAATCCTTTTTTGGGATCATCCTGATTGTATTGGGATCATGCGGGACAATGATGAATATGGATTTTATCCTTTTCCCGAAAGAAGATATCGAGATTTTCTTAATTAAGGCAGAATTTCCACCTTCTTCTAGGATTTTCCAAACTAGGGAGAAGATGAAGTATATGGAAGATATACTTAAAAAAATCCCTAAGGAAGAATTGGTAAGTTACTCCACTAAAATCGGGGTGCAACAAACGGATCCGGACGATCCACTTTCTAGATTCGGAGAGAACTTGGGAGTCGTGATGGTATATCTGACCCCGGAATCCAAACGAAAAAGAAAGGCATCCGAGATATTAGCTTCTATAGAAAACGATATTCGTAAGACTCCAGGATTATCAGACGTATATCTGGAAGAAATGGCGATGGCTCCTCCAATCGGTGCGCCTATTACGATCGGAGTTCTTGGAAAGGATTATGAAGTTCTAAAGAAGGTTTCCGCTGATCTTCAATCCTTTTTAAAAGGAATCAAAGGAGTACATTCGGTTCGGGATGATTATCGTAACGGCCGAAAGCAGATGTACATCAAGTTGGATGAGGGCCTCGAAAGTTTTACCGGAATATCCACATTCTCCGCGGCGAATTTGCTGAGGACTGCGTATGATGGTGAAAGAGCTGGTAATGTTCGCCAAGGAAAGACGAAAATATATCTGAGAGTGATGTATGATAAGAGCTTCCGAAAGAATCCGAATGAAGTAAGAACAATCCCTCTTAGAAATAAGGCAGGGAATATTACGAACCTAGCCAAAATTTCTAGAATGGAAATACAGGATTCTCCTGAACTTCTTTCTCATAGGGATTTTGAAAGAGCGATCACTGTAAACGGCGATATCAAAATTGAGTCCGGAATGACTTCTCTGGAGGCGAACCAAAAGGTTGCCCAAGAATTCAAACCTCTGATCGAAAGACAATATCCGGGTGTCTCCATCGTTTTCGGTGGAGAAGAAAAGGACACCCAAAGATCCATGGCATCTCTTGGAAAGGCGGCAGTTATGGCTCTTTTGGGAATTTATATTATTCTTGCATTGACCCTGAAAAACGCGATTAAACCTTTCTTGATCTTAAGTACCATTCCTTTAGGCTTCGTAGGAATTGTTGCCGGGTTTATTTTATCCGGAAAAGCATTTAGTTTCTTGGCCATGATCGGTATCATTGGGCTTGCGGGAGTTCTTGTGAACGCTTCGATCGTTCTTGTGGATTGTATTGATTCAATACAGAAATCTTCTAACGAACCATTGGATGAGATCTTACTCGAAGCAAGTCGCAGAAGATTCCGCCCAATCTTATTGACTACATTAACAACTGTTGCGGGACTTCTTCCGACAGCATATAGTGTGGGTGGATCAGATCCAGTATTGATACCTATGACCTTGGCATTAGGTTGGGGACTTGGATTTGGAACTCTAGGAAGTTTACTCTATGTTCCTGTAACACTTTCAGTCTTCAGTAATCTGAGAACTAAGATGGGTTTCACATCTAAGCCAGTACCTAAGCACCATTAAAATAAGAGGCGCAGGGGTTTACAAGACCCTAAGACGACTTTTCACGCAGAGACGCTAAGACGCAGAGAGAATTTGGATTTTAGTAAATCCTAACTCTGCGGCTCCGCGACTCAGCGTGGGAAAACGCTGCGTCTCTTTCCCAAACTACTTCTCTGTGTGAAACACGCTAATTCTCTTGCCTCAGGGTCCGGCCAGATCAATCTGTCCAGAAAATGGCGTACGAGCATAAGAATATCCTGGATACGGACCAGTTCTCCAAAGAGGATCTGGACTTTTTAGTCGAGCGAACTCGTGAGATGGAAAGGCTGGTCGAGCAAAATAAGGCTTTTGGAATTTTAGAAGGCAAACTTCTGGCTTCTCTTTTTTTCGAAGCTTCTACAAGGACCAGACTTTCATTCGAAGCTGCCATGGAAAGATTGGGGGGAAGGGTAATCTCCACAGTAGGGTTCCAATTTTCTTCCATATCTAAGGGCGAAACATTATATGATACCATGAAAATGGTAGAAGCTTACGCTGACATCGCTGTGATCCGACATCCAGTCGAAGGTTCTTCCAGAATTGCAGCGGGCGCAGTTAAGATCCCAGTCATCAATGCGGGAGATGGAGCAGGACAACATCCTACTCAAGCACTTCTGGATCTATACACGATCATTTCCGAAAAAGGAAAATTAGACGGACTTACTCTTGCATTCATCGGTGATCTAAAATATGGAAGAACGATCCATAGTCTGATCAATCTTCTCCGCCATTATAAAGTACATCTTTACTTGATTTCTCCACCTGAACTTTCTCTTCCTGAGTCTTATAAGAAGGGACTTGCAGGATTCCCGATCACTTTCGAAGAATCAGATGATATCAAAAAAGTTTGGGAATGCGATATCGCTTATGTGACTCGCATCCAAGAAGAAAGATTTCCGGATCATAAAGAATACGAAAGATTAAAAGAATCCTTCAAATTGAACAAAGAATTGATACTAGCATCTAAAAAAGAGACTACAGTGCTTCATCCTCTTCCAAGAGTGAATGAACTCTCTACAGATGTGGATGATCTTCCGAATGCAGCATACTTCCGTCAGGCAAAATACGGAGTAGTTAGTAGGATGACGTTACTTTGCCTTTCACTGGGCGTTCGTTTTTAAACGGAGTATAATGGAACGTAAGATCTGGACATACGAAGAAGCACGTAAAATTCTACCATATGTCCGATCCATCACGGAAGAATTTTACGAAACCGTTGGAAAGGTTCATCAAGAACTGAAAAACGGTTTATACCAAGAGAATGAACAGGAAGCCAGAGAAACGAAAGTTGAAGAACTGCTGGTTGAATGGTCCGGAAAAATCCGAGAACTTGGTATAGAAGTCAAAGGGCTTTGGCTCGTGGACTTTGATAACGGAAAAGGTTATTATTGTTGGCATCTGGGAGAAGAGGATCTTCTTTTCGAACACGGATACGACGAGGGTTTTGCAGGACGCAAACCAATCCAAAACATAGACGAGGATTACGAATAATTCAATGGCAAATATAAACGAAAATTATCTGAAATTAAAAGCGGGATATCTTTTCCCTGAGATCGCAAGAAGAGTAAAAGTTTATTCTGAAAAACATCCTAACTCAAAGATCATCCGACTCGGGATCGGGGATGTTACTCTTCCTTTGGCTCCATCTGTTGTGGACGCACTTGTTTCTTCTTCCAAAGAAATGGGAACTCCGGAAGGATTCCATGGTTATGGACCTGAACAAGGATATTCTTTCTTACTCAAAGCGATCGCAGATAATGATTATGCTCCTCTTGGTGTAAAACTGGACGAGAGCGAAATTTTCGTATCTGACGGATCCAAATGTGACTGTGGAAATATCCAAGAAATATTCTCCCAAGACGCAAAGATCGCAATTGGAGATCCTGTATATCCAGTCTATGTAGACACTAATGTGATGGCAGGAAGAACTGGAGAAGCAGGTCCTGATGGAAGATATGCCAACCTGATCTATATGCCTTCTACAAAAGAGAATGGATTCCAGCCTGATTTTCCTAAGGAAAGACCAGACCTGATCTATTTATGTTTTCCTAATAATCCAACTGGAACAGTTGCTTCTAAAGAATCTCTCAAAGCTTGGGTAGAATATGCTAAAAAGAATAATAGTATCATTCTTTATGATTCTGCATACGAAGCATTCATTTCTGAACCAGGAGTTCCAAGATCCATTTATGAGGTAGAAGGAGCTAGAGAGGTCGCGATAGAATTCCGCTCCTTCTCCAAAACTGCAGGATTTACCGGGCTTCGTTGTGCTTATATAGTAATCCCTAAAGAATTAAAGGGAAAAACTAAAGACGGCCAAGAGGTTTCCATCGGACAACTTTGGAGCAGAAGACATACTACAAAGTTCAATGGTGTTTCTTATGTGACCCAAAAAGCTGCCGAGGCAATTTATTCCCCTCAAGGTAAAAAAGAGATCCGCGCAAGTATTGATACTTATATGGCTAACGCAAAATTAATCCGTGAAGGATTGATCAAAGCAGGATATGATGTATTCGGAGGGGTGAACGCACCTTATATCTGGCTCAAAACTCCGAATAATCTTAGCTCTTGGGACTTCTTCGACCAATTATTGGATAAGGCTCAGGTGGTAGGAACTCCAGGCTCAGGTTTCGGCCCTGCGGGAGAAGGTTATTTCAGACTTTCCGCCTTCGGCAAAAAAGACGATGTGATCGAAGCAATCCGCCGTATCAGCGCTCTTTAAGGTTTCGCACGGAGCCCGCGGAGGTCACAGAGGGGAAATTGATTGTTGTAGGAGTTTCTACGCGGTAAAAATCCCTTCTTTGTTTGTCTCCGCGTTCTCGGTGAACTCTGTGCGAACCAAAAATCCTAACTTAATTCCTTAAAAAAAGAGAATATACATTTTGAAACCCTGCCGATAGACTACTAGTAGGGAAAGCTATGGGTTCGAAATATACACGCATTCTTCTTTTTATATTCGCTGCGGCGCCGATTTTTTTCACGGATAGGACTTACGCAGTTTCTCCGGACCAAACGAATCTCGCGATCCTGATTGATGAGAATAAGATAAATATAAAGTTCATCAATATATGCGTAAGTAACTTGGCACCACCTTTGGAAGAGGGTGCAGGGCCTAAATCCCAAGCAGGAGTAGCAACTGCTGCTGAAAATGCTCAATCCGGGCAAACTGCAACTGCAAGCGGGCAGACTGAACTTTTCAAAAAACTCAATACGATTGATAATTACAGATCGTTCAAGAAGGCAAACCAAGCAGACTTCAACGGAAATATGTGGTATTTCCAGAGTAATTATAGTTTGTCCTATAAAAACCTAAAGGCTGCGCAAGGGGAGATGAAAGACATCTTCCAAGTAGTTCACGAAAATTATATCAAAACTGCTCGTATCCTTTTAGAAGCTGCTTCTCCAATGATCATTCGTTCCAACGATAAGATCGCACAACATTTGTTGAAACTTGGATTTAGAGATCTTAAATCCTCCGAGGATAATTTTACAACTGCTTATAATTCTTCTCCTTACCAATTCAGAGTGAAGTTAGTACTTTTTGGAGAAGGTATTAAGATCGCAAGAAGAGCCAGAAGATTTGCACTTCTTGCAATGATCGCAGCTAAAACTCCTAATGACGATAAACGTGAGTTTCAATTTGTGAATTTGGATGAGGTCAGAAATATTGCTGAGAAGGAAAATATCTCCGACTACGATCGTATTCGAAATACTTTAATCGATTATATAGACAACGAATTACTTTCTCCTAAGATTGCTCCTCCTGGAGAAGGAAAAGATAATCCTGTGGATCTACTAGAAGTTCACGATGACAACTACAGCTTTATTACCAACGGAAGGGTTTCCTTTTTAGAAAAAAGTAATGAAGAGATCCGCGTAGACGATATCAACAAAAATGAAGCATTACCTCCTGTTCCTGCACAAGGAGGGGGCAACTAATGGATCTTCCAACTCCAGCCGAGATCATGTCCCTAAGAGTAAAGGGGAGGGGATTTTGGAAATGGATGGTTGTATTTTCATTGATCGCGGTAACAATACTAGCCGGAAGGATCTATTCTTCTCAGTCCACACAAGGATTCAGAGAAAGAAAAAAATCGGTAGATTCAAAAGTTAGGATACTAAGAGAGATTGGAAATTCATTCGAATCCTCAGAACTTAGAAAAGATTTACAAAAAATAGAAAATTATTCCGCAGATCTAAATTCTGCTTCTAAAGCAGGGAGTGCCCAAGAAAAAACGGATAGCCTTGCGTTAATCGAAAGAGCACTTCCTGAATCTATGAAACGTTGGTCTGAATTTGCTGAAACTTCTTCGGATAAACTACTCCAGCATGTAGCAAAAGAATCCCGTTTTTTGAAAATGGAATCGGAAGATCACCATCCACTTACTGCAAAAGAAGAAGAAAGAGCGAATGATTATTTCAGAATGGCAAGAGAAGAATGGCTTTCTGGAAATAAATTCCGCAGAGATGGAAACCATCTTTACGCATTAGTATTATATAAAAGATCCTTAAAATACTCTCTATCCAGCTTAAAAGTATCCAAACTTCCTTATCCAGAAGAATACAAAAAAGCAGCCACCCGCTTAGTGAAATAAGAAATCCTCCTTAAAGGATGTTTCACGCCAAGGCGCAAAGGAAAGAAGGTTCTGAGGGTTTAAGTCATTAAAATATCTTCGTGGTCTTAGCGTCTTCGCGTGAAAAACTATCCAAAGTAAGAAAAAAAGTAGAGGCATTTTCTCGCTTAGGCTTCAAAAGAAGTCATTCTGGAGGAAATTATCCTCCTTCTCCCAATGAGAATCGAAGTTTTATATAAATTTTTTCTCTATAGTCCTGCCAGTCATTTACCAGTATGGGAAGAAGGAACAGGCTTACTAGGATTACTCCCTAAAGAAAGAGTTCTAATGGAACTCGCAGACTTGAGCGCTGCAGAAAGGGAATTCGAAAGGATCCCAGAAGAGTTTTTGATCCGAGAAATTCCAGAAACCGTTCTAGCATTTTTTCAAAAACAAAGAACCATTCCAGTATTGGGTCCATTGGGAGAAAAATTAGAAGATTGGGACAAACCTAGATTTCTATCAGAACTTAGCAGATCTTCTTGGATGGCTAAAGAGACAGAAAAACCAAAGACCTCTCCTCAAAAAACCGAAGAAGAAAAAGCAAAACAAAGCCAATGGTTTATGGAAGTACTTCTCCAAAACTTTCCAGATGGACTGATCGCAACGGATCTGGATGGGCATACAGTATTCTATAACGAGACGTTCGAAAAAGATATACTGGTCAAAAAATGGTTTAGAGACAGTATTCTTCAGGCAGAAAAACTCTTAAAAGAAATGTCCAAGGATTTACTTGGAAATTACCTCAAGACCCATGAGCTACGATTGGAGGAAGGTAGACTTTCTGTTCAGACATTTATCCCAGACCTGGATTGTATCGTAAGAGTATCTATCCTAAAACAAAAAGGAAAACCACTCGGTTATCTCTATCATTTCTCCCCAGCTTCTGCAAAACTGAATAGCCAAGATGGGGAAGGGATGGAATTCCCTTCGGTCACCGAAGCATTCAACCAAAAACTTCCGCTCGAAACAATGTTAAAAGAAGTGGAAGGAAGTTATATTTATCATACACTTAAAAGAAACCAAGAGAATGTTTCCCATGCTGCCTTGGATCTGGGAGTGCCAAGAACCACTCTACAAAACAGAATTAAGTTTTTGGATTTAACCAGTAAGTTTAAATTAAATAAGGACCAGCCGATCCCTAGAAAGAAAACAGGGAAACAGAGTTCTCCTAAAAAGACAGTTCCGCAGGCAAACAAACCTGCCGTCGTGGAAACTAAACCGAAACCCGCTTCTAAAAAAAAGCAGGTAAGTTCTAAGAAAAAATCCACGTCTAAAAAAAGGACAAAGCAAAAATAAAAGCCTTGACAGAGTTTGTAATCTGGAAATAGTCCACTTAAGAGCCGACCCTTTCCTCTCTTCCGAGCAGACGCTCGTTTGAAAAAATAAGGGATTCCCCGGTCGCTTATTAAAAAAAGAACCGACTACCCGGATCCTTCAAAACCCGCTCTTAATCGAATAAAAAATGAATACAGGAAGGTCTTCCTTCCAAATCCAATAACGGTATTCCATGGCTAACCCAAGACGAGACTCCAAGCCCCGAAACAACTATCAAAACAACAATAACGACTCACAAAACGACAACAACGAAGAAGAACCGAATTTACCGGAAGATGATCCGGAAACAGCGGAGATTCGTTCTCGTAAAAGACGTCGTGGTTCCTATGAGGGACCTACGCCTGCTCCTATTGATCTAGTAGCACTTAAAAAAACGTCCATCGCTGAACTGATCGAAGTCGCTAAGAACCTTGGCGTAGAGAATACGGGCGGACTTAAAAAGCAAAACTTAATATTCGCCATCCTCCAAGCCCAAGCAGAGAGAGAAGGACAGGTCCATGCTGCAGGGGTAATGGAAAGATTACCTGATGGATATGGATTCTTAAGATCTCCGGATTATAACTACGTTCCAGGTCCGGACGATATTTATGTATCTCCTTCTCAGATCAAATTATTTGGACTAAGAACGGGAGATACGGTCGAAGGACAAATCCGTCCTCCAAAAGAATCTGAAAGATTCTTCGCTATGCTCCGTGTGGAAACCGTAAACGGATACACGCCGGATGTAGCAAGCAAACGTGCGTTATTCGACAACTTAACTCCACTTTATCCGAACGAAAGATTGGTCATGGAACATGATCCTTCTCAATTAGACACAAGGATCGTAGATCTAATGTGTCCGATCGGAAAAGGACAAAGAGCACTTATCGTTGCGCCACCTAGAACGGGTAAAACAATCCTGATGCAAAACGTGGCAAATGCAATCACAAGCAACCACCCAGAAGTTACTCTAATCGTACTACTCATAGACGAGCGTCCGGAAGAAGTAACAGACATGGCCCGTAACGTAAGGGGAGAAGTGGTAAGTTCCACATTCGACGAACCTGCTACCCGCCACGTACAAGTTGCAGAAATGGTAATCGAAAAGGCAAAAAGATTGGTAGAACACGGAAGAGATGTGGTCATTCTACTCGACTCAATCACCCGTCTTGCCCGCGCTTATAACCAGGTCATCCCAACATCCGGAAAAATACTCTCCGGTGGTGTGGACTCAAACGCACTTCACAAACCTAAAAGATTCTTTGGAGCTGCTCGTAATATCGAAGAAGGTGGATCACTCACGATCATCGCAACCGCACTTGTGGACACCGGATCCAAAATGGACGAGGTGATCTTCGAAGAGTTCAAAGGTACTGGTAATATGGAAATCCACTTGGATCGGAAACTTTCCGACAAACGGATCTTCCCTGCGATCGATATCAATAAGTCCGGAACCAGGAAGGAAGAGCTGCTATTACCTAAGGAAACCCTCCAGAAGGTCTTTGTGCTCCGAAAAGTGCTTTCTCCCATGAGCATCACAGAAAGCATGGAATTATTACTCGAGAAGATGAGACAGTCTAAGACTAACGAGACCTTCTTGGGCAGTATGAACGCCTAATAAGATTTTGGAAAAGGGGACAACATGAAAACAGACATCCATCCTAAATACGCTGACGCCAAAATTCGCTGCGCTTGCGGGGCGGTTTACGAGACTCGTACTACAGTCGGAGATATCCACGTAGAAATTTGCTCCAACTGCCACCCTTACTTCACCGGAAAATCCAAAATTCTGGATACAACTGGTCGAGTAGACAAGTTCAAGAAAAAATACAAAATCTCCTAATTAACTTTGGGAGAGATTTGAGTGCAAGTTGGTTTGCTATCTCTCGATAGCACCGACTTGCCTTCGGCAGTCCTCTTCTCGCTCCCTACGGGTCGCTGCGAAGTCTCCGGGCTTATAATATTTAGAGTGTCCTCGATTACGCCTCCGGCTATCTCGGACTTGCTCGCTCCCTATGGGTCGCTCGCAACCCTAACGCAGGCAAAAAAGAAATCCCCTTCCTCACTAAAAGTGCTTTCCTCCTTCATCAACAAAGTCTAATCTAAGAAAGGCAATCATCATGTCAGTAATGGATTTTAACAGATACAAAGAGATCAACGACCAAAGGTTGAACTATAGAGAAATGGAAGACGCAACTGTTGTTTCCAACTATAGGAACGTTGGCTGCGGAGACGGGTATCGTATCTATCTCAAAATAGACGAGAACAGAAACGTAACAGACGCAAGTTATACAACCACAGGTTGTGGGTTCGGGATCGTTGCACTTGCAATGGCCACAGAGATCGCTAAAGGAAAAACCATAGACGAACTCAAAAACGTAACCACTGAGGATGTCGAAAAACAATTCGAGTTCCCTGAACGTCGTAAAAATTATCCAGAGTCAGCAGTAGCAGCACTACAACAAGCAATCCATGATTATGAAACCGGAGCAGGAGTCCCAAAAGAAAGAAGGATCACCGCTGCAAAAGCAAAAGAAATACTCTCCCAAAACGGAAGCTTAAAAGGTGAGGATCTATCTTCTATCATATTAGAAAAAGAAGATCTACATGGAGTGGATTTCTCAGGGGCAAATCTAAATAACGCATTCTTAACTAACTGCAATTTTGCAGGTGCCAATTTCGAAGGTGCGCGTTTGCGCGGTGCCTTTTTAAACGGAGCAGACCTAACTGGCGCGAACCTAAAAGGTGCAGACTTACGCTGGGCAAAACTCGCAGGAGCCAAAATAGAAGGCGCCGATTTTACAGACGCAGTTTATGATATTGGAACCAGAGTGGACCAAAGACAAATACATATTTTCTCTTCCATGAAGAAGGAAGGAAAAGATATTTATATGGAGAAACATGAAGCCGGGTGATAAAGCCAAACTGACCAAAAGAAGTTTTCTTTTAAAAGGAGTGATCGTGCTCACCGGCGCTCAAGTGGAGATCCAAGAAATTAACGGAGACAAAGTTTCCGTTCTTTATAACGATAGAGAAGGTTATCCTCACACCATCGAAGATCTTACCCTCGCCGATCTCGCACCGATAGAATAGTTCGCGCAGAGCTCACGGAGGACACAGAGATTTAAAGGTTAGAATTCTCCTCAGCGAACTCTGTGCCCTCTGTGCGAAAAATGGTCTTCCGTAAATCTTTCTTCCTCTCGCTTATTTTTCTCATCCAATGCAGTACGGCGACTTATTCTACAAAATCGTATTCTAAATATGAACAGATCAGAACAGTTCGTGAAAACGCGATCTCTTCCGAAAATTTAAGTCTGATCACAACCAGATTTTTAAAAAGTAACGATCTATACAAAAGATACCAAGAAACTCCCAGAGTAGTCATCTATGATCTGGATAATAGACTCGTAGCATTAAAAACGAGAGAGCTTGCCTACTATCTAGCAGAGCTATGTTATCAAGCTGGATCTGAACTAGATCTGGAAGATCCAATTTTTGCGAGGATGTTTGCTTCTTCTTTAGTATATTCCTACACGTATCTATTTGATAAAAAGGCCATTCCAGCCGCGGATCCATTCTCTATGGAGTTCAGATTTGCGTTAGAAACGTATAATAGATCCCTCGCACAATTAGTTCGATTCGCCAAAAGGA
Source organism: Leptospira koniambonensis (assembly GCF_004769555.1). NCBI lineage: Bacteria > Pseudomonadati > Spirochaetota > Leptospiria > Leptospirales > Leptospiraceae > Leptospira > Leptospira koniambonensis. The sequence continues at coordinate 1,990,004 of NZ_RQFY01000004.1, forward strand.
ATAGAAAACTCGCCAATCTAACTGACCTAAATCTCCCGCTCATAAGAGGCGCACTCTCCATGACCAGGGCAGAAGTAGAAACTGCATGGACCCCGAAAAACTTCTTAGAGGTCGAAGTAGCCTACGATTATAAAAATGCAGGATTCTCCAACCAGATCAGTAAATTCGGGATAGGAACTCCTCTTATCTTGATCCGAAAACATCCCGAAAAAGAACCAGAAGAAAGAAGAAAATATGAATTCGTAGCCGGAGTAGGTCAGGCATATCCAGGAACTGCACTCTTAACACTGGAAGAATCTTATTTAGAAAATCGTAATTTAACTTTAAAAGCAGTCATTCATCTATACGATCCAGTTCATAGGGAAAGAGTTCAGTTTTCTGGATTAGATCTTCCTATGGAAAGTGATACAACGACTCCATTAGCTTATATGCTTTCTGGGGCAGAAAAAAGAGACGGATTTTTTGCAAAGTTCGACGGAGAAGTCGCATTAGAAAGGAAAGGCCTTTATCTAGTATATCCTTATAAAAAAGGAAAGATCCCAGTTGTGTTTGTGCATGGTCTTGCCTCTTCTCCTTTTATTTGGTTTCCGATGATCAATGAACTTTTAGCAGATCCTAAGATCAAGGATAACTACCAGTTTTGGGTGTATTGGTATCCTACAGGAAATCCTATTACAATATCTGCTGCTGATTTTAGGGACACTCTGCGAGATCTTCGAAAAACCTATGACCCAAAGGGAGAAGATTCTTCTTTTGATAAGATGATGATCGTGGGTCATAGTATGGGTGGGCTACTTTCTAAGCTGATGGTAACCAGAAGTAAAAAAGAAGATTGGATGAAAGTGGCAAATGTTTCTCCTGAAAAATTCGAAGCGTTAAATTCAGAATCTAAGGAAGAAGTAAAAAGAGTATTTGACTTCAAACCTTTGCCCTTCGTAAAAAGGGCAGTGTTTATTGCGACACCACATAGAGGTTCCAATCTTGCCGAAGGATTTTTAGCCTCTATCGCAAGGATCTTATTCGTACTTCCAAAAGGTGCCCTTAATAATATAGGAAAGGCTTATAAATTTTTAACCTCCGATTCCGAGGAAGAATCCATTCTTCCTGAGACCTATGGAGTGGATGGACTTTCTCCCAATAGCCTATTCATGAAGGTGACGGGAGAATTAAAACCAGAAGTTCCATTTCACTCTATCATTGGAAACTCTAGGTTTAGAGATCTGGAATGGATCAATGATTCGGTAGTCTCTTATGACAGTTCTCATTTGGACGGAGCACAATCCGAACTTCTGATCGATTCAGACCATTCTGTCCAAGACCATATGCCTACCATTCTGGAAATTAAAAGAATTCTCTGGGAACATTCCGCGGCTTCTAAGAGATAATTTCTCTTTTTCTCAAATTATAATATTTTATTTACGTATAATATTATAATTTATTAATATTATACGTAAACTTAAACTTTGTTTTTGCTCCGAAAGAGCATATTCAGAATGGTATATAAGGAATATTTTATATTTAATTTGGGATAAAAATATTTTTAGAAAAAATCTGCAAATAGATTTACTTCGAATGTGGGCCTGTTTTTCATTCGGAAAAAATATGAGAGACTTTTCTATGTTAAGAATTTTTGTGTCTGTATTGTTGGTGCTAAGTGTTAGCTTTGCTAGTACTTCTTGCTCGGATCTAGAGGATTTAAATCCGCTTAGTACGAAGGATGACCAGGACGAGGCTATGGATAATTTTATAAAACTTTGGTTTATCGTAGTGGCAACTGGGCAAGCTCTGGCAAACAACCCTCCATCTTGGTTTCCGACTTCTGCTTCCTCTATAGATGTGGAACAATCTAAGGCAGAATGGGATAAATTAGATCCTATTAAAAAAGCAGAGGCATGTGCGATTGCATTTGCTAGTGGAGAAAAACCTCCTGTGGAGCTTTGTGCAAAATAGATAGCGAATCAACTTGAGGATCGGTGGCGCGATACATATTCCTTGGTCAGCGCGCCGCCGATCTTTCTTTTAGGCGTTCATTCCTTTCCAAAGCCAATCAAAGGATTCAGAAAGTGTCTGGTCTAATTCTCCTTCTAAAAGCCAAAGATTTTTATTTAAGAATGCTTCTTTTACTTCTTTGGGTGGATTATGATGTTGCCAAAGCATTAAACCTAAAAAATAAAAACGTAATATAAATTTTCTGGCATTTGCAATAGTAAGTCCAGTTTCTTTGGAAAGCCAGATCCTTGCCAATTCATCCATACCGTCAGAAGTGTTCTTTTTGAATTCATACAAAAAGTTTTGGTTCACATTACTTTCTAAAATTCCAGGAATAATAAGTCCTACGAACATAAAAATTTCGTTTTCTGAAAACTGACGAATGATCTTTTCTTTTAACTTGGTTAAAGAATATTCTGGGCCTTGTAGTAGTGCTCCCATTTCCTTAAAAAAGAATTCAGTTTCTTGTAAATGAAGTGTGAGAAAAATTTCTTCCCTAGTTTTGAAATAGAAATAGATCACACCCTTGGTGACTCCTGCGGCCTCCGCAATCTCCTGGGTGCTGGGAAGAGGATGTTTTTGTTTTACCAGAAGTTCCCGCAAGGCAGCCACAATGGACTGCTTGCGGATTTCCTTTTCTTCCGGCCTTCTGGCTCTTTTTTTATCCACTCTCAGGAAACTATACGGCAGCGGACAACATCCAGTCAACTGTCTCTTGGAGTGATTTTTTAACAGGCATAGGTTTCCATTGAAATTCTTTAGCCAATCGATCTGAGTTATACTCTTGTTTTCTTTGCAGATAATCTTGTACGATCTCAGAATTGATCTGTCTATCCAAACCTGTGACAGCATGTTTGAAAGCATCCAGATAAGGCATGACTCGAACGATAAAGGAAGGGAGTTCCTTCCCGGTTGTTTTTGCCTTAGGATGGATCTCTTTTACAAGTTTACAAACTTGAGAAACAGAGAGAGTTTCACCGGTTGCGATATACCTTCCTTGGGCTGCAGGATTTTCGTAAGCCAAGATATGTGCCATTGCAACATCCCTTACATCTACGTAAGAAAAAGTCATCTTAGGTGCGAATGGAAGTTGTCCTTTTAAAATGTCTTGGATCAATTTTAAAGAAGAAGTAGGTTGAGTAAACTGTGGACCCAAAATGGTTCCAGGAAGAACAGTTACCAGATTTAAACCTAATTTTTTAGAAATTTCCCAAGCCAATTTTTCAGATTGGGTTTTAGAAATCGCATATGGTTCTTTTGCAGAATCATTCCAAGTAGATTCGTTTAGAGGAGATTCTCCTTCTGCAATTGTTCCTACAGCAGCGATACTCGAAGTATATACTACTTTTTTGATCCCAGCCTTGTGAGCTTCATCCAAAATGTTTCTGGTTCCGTTGATATTCGGTTCTACAACTTCCTTCTGTGGATCTTTGGCAGTCAGATTAAATGCAGCCGCCACTTGAAAAAGCCCATCTTGCCCTTGGAGTGCCTTACGAAGAGATTCTCGATCTCCCAGATCCGCAGAGACTAATTTCACTCCTAATATTTTTAGGTTAGAAGTTTTCTTCGAATCATTCGCATCTCTAACTGCAGCCGTTACCTCATAGCCTCTTTCCTGAAGAAGTTTTACTAAAGAAAAACCCAGGTGCCCACTCGCACCAGTTACCAATACTTTTTTCATGAGCCTCTACCTCGCTAATTAATATACCATTGGACTATAAATAATATACCAATAGTCAATTATTTTTTTAAAAAAGGCTCCCGGGGATGGATTACGGGAAATCTGTATTCTGACAAATTGGCATATTTACTCAGGAATCTAATGAGGAGGTTAGATTATGATCCTGATTTGAATATTAAAATTCGACTAGTAGTATTACGTTCGGTTATTTAAGAATTAATAATAGAGAAAAGTGTACTTTCGAATTTTATAAAATTATTGACTAGTTTGGATCGAAGATTTAGGAATGTTCCTTCTTAAAGATTTCATGTTTTTCAAAATTACATTTCGCTTAATTGGAATTTTATTATTAACTTCAGTATTGGAGTGTTCCGCAACCCTCGCTCCTGCTTATGACAGAGGACTTTTGGATCGGACCATAAGCTCTAATGTGGAGTTAATGGAATTTTTCGCATCGATATCCTCCGGGACCTGCAATAACTCTGAAAAGTTCGAAACTAGGAAAGTAAGTTATTCTTCGTTGATCGGGAAATTCGATGCGCTTGGGATTTTGTCCAGGGCGAGGCCAGTTCCTAAGCCTAAACTTTTAGACAAGATCAATGAGGAGTTGATCAAGAAGAATATTCCCGTCCCGAAGGAATGGGATATTCCAAGCGCAGTGGCCTTTGAAAAAATTTCAGAGTCTTTAATGAAAATGAGAGAGAGTGATTCGAATAAGTGTGTTACCGCAACGGAAATACGTCTTTTTAAAAATCAGATCTCGATTTTCCTGCACCAGGCGCTGACGTACGAAACTTTTTTAGAGAGATAATGTATGGCTTCTAAGAATCTAATCGATACTGGGAAACTTTTGGAAGATTTAAGGAAAACGGCTGGTCAGGTCTTAAAAAAGGACGTTGGTACTTACGCTGGATTTTCGGAAAAACAATTAAGGGATATTGTAAAACAAGCCGCCGAACTCCAACAAGGAATTATCGCAGGAGAAATTTCCAAGGAGAATGAAGCATATTTTTCTCAAGGGATTAAAGATATGACGGTTAATTTTGCAAATACGTTAGAAGGACTTGCTTTGGTTACCGTGGAAAAACTTTGGAATGCGATCGTAGATGCCGTTTGGGCTGCGATCGAAAAAGGAATCGGAACTTCTATACAAAAGCCAAAATAAGTTTAATCTTTTTCGGAAATTTTTTCCTTCCTATATAACGCAGGTGACATTCCTATAAACTTTACGAATTGGGAATGGAAGGTGGATTTGGAATTAAAACCAACTGCGAATGCGATATCTAATACGGAACTTTCTGGTTCTTCTATCAGACGTTTGCATGCTTCCTGCACTCTGTATCGATTGATTAGTTCGTAAAAATTCATTTTATGAACTTCGTTTAAGTATCTGGAAGTTTGATGCAAATTTAGTCCTAACTCTGCCGCTAAATCTACTAATCTTAATTCACTGTCTCTATATAAATTTTTTGTCTCTAATAGTTCTTTGAGTTTGGAATTGGCTGCTTCTACTTCTTTGGAGAGAAGTGGAGTGTTTTGGTATTTTGCGCTTTGGATGACTTGGGTGATTTCGTTGAAAAAACCAGGATGTCTTTCTCTGACTAAGAATAGCAGAAGGACCATGATGCAGATTAATGAAGCTCCTAGGTCGAACAAATATTTGTTCTTTAGAAAGTATGCAGTTCCTATAAAACTATTTGCGAATACAGGCAGAAGTAAAACGAACCAGACTAATTTTAATTCGTACATTTCGTATCTTCTACTCACCTTATGGTATAGATAAAGGCAGAATAGGGAATATACGGAAACCTGGATGCTTGCGATAAAACTCCCCAAATGGGCCCAATCCAGTCTGAATTCTTTGGATCCTTGTATTACCTGGGCTTTTAGTTCTGAGCTATCTTGTGAAAAGAAAATACATTCAAAAACTGTGAATAGTAGTACTGGCGAAAAATGGAGCCCGTATCGGATGAGTTTTTCTTTTGGGCCTTCTTCTTCTGTTTCTAAGAAGGAACGAATGTAAGTGTAGATCAGAGGCCCTACGGAAAGTACGCTTGTATGTAAAAATATAAATAGATAAGGAATTTCTAATAGATCATCCTGCAAATACCAGGAATACCTAAGTAGAATTGTCCCAGTCAGGGTCATAATCAGCACTAAAATCCGATTTCCGGAACCTGGGCGGATGATTTCCAGATATGCGTATATAAATGCGGCCCCGGCTCCGAACTGTAGGAATTTCAGGAAAAATATATGTAGGTATTCCATAGGTTGGCTGTGCTATTTCATTCTCTGGGTAGCATTCTGCAACTCGCTTTCGCCCGCTGGAGGTATTACAGGAGTCCGATCCGATAAGTTCGGCTATCCGAACCTATGGAGGCGGTCGATGCGTGAGCGGAAGTATGTTATGATTGGCCCATGAATTCGGAAACATATCCATTAGCGGTAATACAGCTCAAGGGTTCCCAGGAAGAAATGGGAAGACAATTCGGTGAGATCATGAATGAGATCGGGCAGTTTGAGCCGATCTTTGATTTTTATCCTGTGATGGCTCGTAATCTTCTCTTGGGGAGTTTACCTCGTAGTAATCGGAATTTTTTGGCAAAGGGTGTGACTTCTCTTTTGGTGAATTGGATGTCCAAGAGAATGATGAAACATAGGCCGGAAGAATTTTCTGCGAGGACGATTGCTGCTCTAACTTCAGCAGGTCGTTCTGCGAAATTGGAGAAGGAACTTTTTACTATGGATTCTTTCCAAAACTCAGTTGGGTTTTTAGGAATGATCCAACTTCTTCCTGAACTCGCACATATGAGTCCGGGTAGAAGTCCTCAAATGATCCCTGCATGTACGAGTGTTGCTGTCTGGGGAGAGCAAAGTCAGGACGGCAAATTATACCACGCGCGCAATTTCGATTTTCCAGGTGTGGAAGTTTGGGACAAACGTCCGATCGTTGTTTTCTGTACTCCTGAAAAAGGTTTACGTTATGGTTATATTGCATGTAGAGGTGCAGATGTTCCTGGGATCACTGCGTTTAACGAAGCAGGTTTGACTATCGCATTCCATACTCGCTTTCATAAGAAGATCGGCTTTAACGGTTTAGGCGTTATCGATTTTGGTCATAAGATTATTTCTGAAGCAAGATCTATCGAAGAAGCAGTAAGTATCGCCAAAAAACATAAGATCAATTCTACTTGGGGTTTGATTGTTACAAATCATAAAGAGAAGGGACCGAAGGCTGCGATTATCGAGACCAATTACGGCAATGTGGATGTGGTATATCCTAATTTAGGAAAAGATCATATTGTTAATACCAATCATTACCAAAGTGAAAAACTGCAAGACGGAGAGATCATGGCGGCTCCCGTTTTCTATCATCATTGTATCAGCCGTTTTGATAGAGCAGAACAACTTCTTTCTTCTCAAAAAAAGAAGAAGGGAACAAGTGTCATAGATCTTCAGAATCTCCTAGATGATACGATTGATTATTCCAGCGGAGAAGTTCGCACAATGGGTTCTACGATCCGTCAAATCACTTCCGTTAAGTCAGTTGTGATGAGTGCAGAGGCTCGTAAAATTTTTGTTTCCGTTGGTACTGCTCCCACTAGTAGCGGCCCTTACATGGAAATTCCTATGGCTTGGGGAGAAGCGGGTTATAAACTTTTGGATCTTTCTGATATTAAAAAAGGAAAAGGGAAGAAGGTTTCGAAATCCAAAAATCCTAAAGTTGGTTCGGCAATCCAGCATTATAAAAAAGCGATGCTTATCAATGATGATCCTGGGATGGGAGGGATTGACGATATTCTTCTGGAATTACAAAAAGCGAACGAAGAATTCATAGGAAAGGATCCTTCTATCCTATTCTTAGAAGCAATTTTATATCTGGAAAAAGGAAATCTGAACAAGGCTGCGTTCTTATTGGAACAAGCAGAAAGTTTAGAGACTTCTTCTTTTAGAAAACAGCAAAGTGCATTGTGGCTGGCTAGAACTCAGTCAGTCTTGGGTAAACAAAAAATAGCAGATCATTTCTACGATAAGATCAAAAATTCAAAAACGGAATTTTCGACTCAGGTTTGGAAACAAAAAGTATTCCAAGACAAAGGCAAATATTCCGCTAAGAAATTAAGACAGGTTTCTCCGAACTTTATTATCGTAGAAGCGAACGAGCTTTAAAAGTTAGGCGTTCGCACAGAGAACACAGAGTTCGCGGGGGGATCTTTTGTTCATGTAGGAATTCCAAGATCTGATCAAACCTCTGTGCTCTCGGTGGGCTCTGTGCGAAAATGTTATAAACTTTTACACGTGAAAATTCAACTAAGGGCCTGCTACACAGCGAGCTCTTGTTGCAGTCGTGTTTGTTTTGGAAACTGGAACTAAAGAGAACGAATTTTGAGTGTATGCGTGAGTAAAGTAGCTAGTACTTGTGGAAGTCCACGCATTAGAAGCCTGCGTATTATTTGGAAAATAATCGTAAGGTAAATCTATGGTCCCGTAACTAGGTTCGGAATGAAAATATGCCTCTCTGGCTGTAGGTAATCTCCAATCTGTTCTTCCTGCGAAGTCTAAGTTATTACATGCATCTAAGGCTTGTTGCCAATTTAAAATGGTCGGCGTTCCAGTACAATTCCCGTCGTCCGTTTGCCCTTGTGCACATTTTTTTATCAACAATCCTGTGCTCGACTCTCTAACGGTCCCATTTCCTAAATCAGTAAAACTTGGCTGAGGAATTTTTGGTCCAGAAACGCATCTAACTTTTGCACCAGTATTTTGATCTGATTGACCGATGTCTCCATTACTATAGGCTGAATATCTTCCGAAAAAAGAGGTAATCGGAGTAGAAGCCCAATGGATATTTACGGAAGTATTTGGGAAATTAACTGATGAGACTGCGTTTACTTGTGAGAAGTCTCCGAATAGAGAAGCCTCTCTTGCCGTTGGAAGTCTCCAATTTCGATCAGCTAGTGTTAAGGAGGAACAATATGCATCTGCGGCTTGCCAATACAGATTTAGCGGGCTTCCTTGGCAGGTAGTTCCGTTCCAAGTCGTTCCAAAAGCACATCTTTGCCAAACTAATCTAGAACTTTCTTCTAAAACTGTATTTCCATCATCTTGGATCTGTAAAGAATAGGGAGCAGGAATATTTGAAAATTCGCCATCTTCTCCTGTTCCGGAGCAAGGACGAGAAGCTCCACTTGTGTCGGAACATATTGTTTGGTTGGAATCTGGTACTAAGAATGGAGTTGTATCTGAAGGAGTGGTGGAGGCACTTGTTAAGCCTAATAATAAGGAACTTTCTAAATTATAATTCTTATTCTCGGGACTACAACCTCCCAAAAAAGAGATCAAAAGAAGGGATATTACTATGAGTATTTTCCTTTTCATATAGCGTGTATTTTTCCTTGGAATTTTTATATTTTATCTATACCTCCTAACGTTAAATTCAGACAAAAATTAAAGAAAAAGTGTATTATACGATTGTAATGGATTCTCTTTCCATCCACATTCCTGAATCTTTGATTAGCTGAACGAGTCTTTCGTCTGCTTCTTCAGAAGGAACGTTTTTGAGCACGATTTCTTTTCCGCGATATAAATGCACTTTGCCTGGGCCGGCACCTACGTAACCGAAATCTGCATCCGCCATTTCTCCGGGACCGTTTACGATACAGCCCATGACTGCGATCTTGACACCTTTTAGATGGCCTGTTTTTTCTTTGATACGTGCAGTTGTAGTTTGTAGATCGAATAAGGTTCTTCCACAAGAAGGGCAGGAGATATATTCAGTTTTTGTAAGCCTTAATCTGGTAGCTTGTAGGATATCAAACCCGAGTTGTAAAACTGCTTCTGGTTCGCTGTCGATCACCTTGAGACGGAGCATGTCTCCGATACCGTCAGTCAACATTCCGCCGATCCCAATCGAAGATTCATACAATGCGGTTTCCATGTCAGGATATTCTGCGCTTAAGAAGATAGGATAATCAAAATCGCTGAGTATACGTGCTAACTTTCTGTAATCGTGCAATATATGGAAAGTTTGGATGGAGAATGTTACTGATTCTATTCCTGCGTTCTTGAATTCCTCTGGAAGTCCTTTTAGACTTTCTATCTGGTAGGCCTGGACATTTAGTTCGGTGATCCCTTTTCCTTCTCGTTTATGCAGAAATTCTAATAAAGAATCTCTGTTTTGGAAATGATGGAATGGATCTACTGTTACTTTAGGGAATGGAATTAGATCTTCTAATACATCTTCGAGTAATAATTCGTTTTGTTCTACTATGACTCCCATTGGAACGGAAGAAGATTTACTTGCAGAAATACATTCTTCTCGTAGGAACTCGTCAGTAGGGAGCGGTACTGAAACCATTTCCAATTCTAAGGACCTGGATCTTGCGTAACTTTTCAGGGAAGCCAGCTCTTGTGAAAATTTACTCTCGGATTCGAAAGGTAAAACTGATTCGATCCGGACTGCATGGTTTTCTCCGAGGGAAAGACTTCCGACTTGGATTGGTCTGCTATAAAATCTTTGGTAAGAATAAGGATTTCTGAATTCCGAATATCCATTGCTTGGTGTTTCTGGAAATCTGAGTTTATTATATTTGTCTGCAAGTAGTCTTGCAACTGGAACTTCATGGATTGGATCTTCTGTTAAGGAAACTCTGATTGTGTCTCCGAGTCCGTCTTCTAATAATGAACCAATACCAATTGCAGATTTGATCCTTCCGTCTTTTCCATCTCCTGCTTCTGTCACTCCTAAATGTAATGGATAATCCATCTGCAATTCCATGAAACGACTGCATAATAATCTATAAGCCTGGACCATTACTTGCGGATTAGAGGCTTTCATACTTACTATAATATCTTTATAAGAAAGACTTTCTGCGATCCGAATAAATTCGATCGCTGACTCCACCATTCCTTGTGGTGTGTCTCCGTATTTATTCATGATACGATCTGATAGAGAACCGTGGTTGGTCCCTATTCTCATAGAGACTCCTAACTCTTTACAACGAAGTACGAGTGGACTGAATACTTCAGAGATCCTTTCTAACTCTTCTTTGTATTCAAGTTCTGTATAATCTCTGACTGCGAATTTTTTCTTATCGGCGAAGTTGCCCGGATTGATACGGACCTTCTCCACCCATTCTACAGATTTCATCGCGACACTTGGAGTAAAATGGATGTCTGCAACGAGAGGGACCTTACTTCCTAATCTTTTAAGTTCCTTGCGAATATTTGGTAAGTTATCCGCATCAGGTTGAGAAGGTACTGTCAATCGAACGATCTCACAGCCGGCAGCTTCTAATTCCAAAATTTGTCGGACTGAATTTTCGGTATCTCTTGTATCCGCAGTGATCATGGATTGGATGCGGATCGGATTATTTCCACCTATTCCAATATCTCCTACTTTTACTTCTCTGGTTCTACGGCGTTTGTAAGAGAATGGAGAATAATTGTATCGGAAGTTCATGTGTGGTCTCTAGTTCCATTAAGAAGGGACCGAATCACTTGTCATTTAGGATTTTTCCCGAATAAGCCCGAATCTGAAAGGTTTTTGGAGATTTGTAATACATCCTGCCTCAAGATATAACAGCCAAAAGGGCGGGCAAATTGAATAAATTGACTGAAAACGCAGAGTAATCAAGATTGCTGGAATCCGATATGAATCTACTGAAACGATTTTTTGCTAAAATAGAATCTCCTAAAGAGGCAGAGTTTTTATTAAATTTTTCTTCCTATATTATATTTTTGATCGGGTTTTTACAGAGTATTCTTTTCGCCTTTCTTTTGGGATCTTTTAGGAATTTCTATATGGATGTTCTTATTATTTTTCTTTTTGGGATAGTGATACGATTTTCTAGGAGTAGGGCCTCCGTTATTCTTCTTTGCTTTTTTTCTTTGATCATTTTCGTGGGAGCGATCTTGACTTGGCTTGGAGTTGCTGAGGGTGGTGGAAATAATATATTTCTAACTTTAGTTTTACTTATTCTTTCCATTCGTACTCTTATAGTGAATTTTCAGTTCCATACATTAAAGGATACAAAACTTGTTTGGAAAAATATTTGGATCAGACATCTGATCGCGATCGGTTTTGCATTTATAATTTCTTCTTCCTTCTTTATTTCTTTTATATTGATCTCTAAATTTTTAGGGATTACTAAAATGAACCCTCTATATGGAGAATTGGTTTTTGGATCTCTTCCCATTTCTTATATTCTTCTTTTGCAACCATGGCTTCCTTGGGCTAAAAAAAGAAAAATGTATACTGGTTCTGAAATTCCCGCCTGAGCATCAGCCTATATTCAAATTTTTGAACGCGTTTTGGTGAGAATTTTACTGTAGCGCCCGTTATATAAAATGTGAGCTTTTCCTCATATTTTATCTGAAAAGATAAAAAAATCTAAAAATATAATCCTCACGATTTGTTATGCTATTAACTGGCCGGGGAACCTATATACACACATAACGTCCCGATTTGTCCGAAGTTTTGAGATCAAAACATCTGATCAATCCGTATAACAGACGTTTGTTCCTTGATTTGTGTCGTTCATTCCGAGCGACTCTGAGAAATTTTTAAATAACTCGGAAAAATACACCAGGGACGAGCTGATTGGGAAAAACGTTAGATGGGAATCTAAATGAGATTTATAAATAGAAAACAACGTTTTATAAAGATCTTACCGGTGCTCGGGATCTTTTGCGTTTTATATTGTTCCGAGGATGCAAAGAGTATTGCGGAATTGACTGCTGCTGCGAAAGCAGTTTTAGATGGAGTTGCTGCTCCTGTTCCAATTCCTCCTGGAGAACCTGCGCCTCCAGGTCAGCCTGAGAACGCTCCTGATTTGCAAGACTCTACGATCACTAGTTTTGATATTTCAAGTGGAACAAGCTTTAATGGCTTATTCTCTATCCAAGCAATCAATTTTAATTTGGCCGTTCATGATAATACTACGGTCTCCGCGTTTATAGGAGGCCAAAGTATGAAACTGACGCCTGATAATACTGTGGTGAATTCCTTTTCTCATTGGACAGTTACTTCAGGACAACTTGCTGCACCTGGGGCAAATCCTCCTGCGTTAATTGGACCAACCGATAGAAAATTGAAAGTATTGATCGTTGCCAGGAATGAATTCGGGATATCTTCTAAAGTAAAACAAGTTGGACAAACTCATTTTTGCACTGGAGCTGCGACTCTTCCTGCAACTGTTGGAAATTGTGGGACTGTTTGTGCGACTGCAGAAGTAAATGGAGACGATGTAGAGTTTAAAGCAAAGAAGACCATTTCACAAGACACATTCGATTATCTTTATGTTGATGTTTCTGTTGCTCAGCCGATCTCTTTTTCTATACCTGCAATCCCTTTCAGCTATTTTGAAATATTCGATACAATACCGATCGCAACATACGAAGCAAATGCCAGTTTGAATCGTAATACTTTCGAATATATGTGCGTGGAATTATCTTCTTATTCATACGTGGACGGTCCTTTTGATGATGAATTTATCAGAGGAAAAGTGATTATTCCTTAATCCTGATACAAATGCGAAGTTTAGAAAATTTTAATGTTTTTTCGGTATTTATGAAAAGATTAGTTTTACTTGTTTTAGTTTTTAATATTTCTATTTTTACAGGATGTTCTTCGGAAGGTGGGGGTTTTGACCCTGTATCCGCTCTTCTGGCAACAATTTCTCCGGAAGCTTCTAATCCCGGAGAAAATCCTCCTCCTGGAGAGGCTGGAACTCCTACCTGGGTAAGCGCGTCTGATGCAATATTCAGTGATAAAGTAGAAATTCGTTGGGACCCGGTCCCTGCTCAGGAATATAGAGTTTTTAAAAAATCTATATTCGAAACATCTTTCCAACAAATTGGTTCAGTAACCGATCCTGTTTTTACGGATACAGTTTCTAATTCTCAAAGTTTATTTCAATATGCAATCCAAGTTGTAGATCTGGAAGGTAAAGTTTCTCCAATCAGTATTTTTGATACTGGGACTGTAGGATTCAATTCTTCTTGTTCTACAAAATTAAATTCCCTGGGAGGAGGGACTTCTCTTTATTCCAGGTTTAAGAATGGTTTTCCTGGAGCTGCAAGTTCCGTTTCTAGTTTAGGAAACTCTTTGCTTGTCGCAAGCGGTGGAAATGTTTATATCTTAAATGCTACTGGAGATATGATCGGTGTTTGGACTGGGATCTCTCCTAAGGCAATGGTCGTGGATGCTTCTAACCGTATCTTTGCTTTGGTTGGGATGAAAATATTTGAATTAAATTCAGATTGTTCTCAAACAAGTTTGATCGATCTTCCTGCCGATTCTTCTCCTAAAGATTTGGCTTTGGATACTGCCGGGAATTTATATATTAGCGAAGCAAATTTTAATACTGGAACAGATCGTATTTTCAAGTATTCTTCTGCTGGGAATTTACTCAAGACCTGGGATCTTCCAGGAACATTCAGAGAACCTTATGCGATCTATATTCATCCTTCCGATAATAGTTTGTTAGTTGCAGATAACTCTAATTTTGATCTATTCCAATACGATATTACTGGAGATACTCCTGTTCAACTTGCTTCCAAACAGATTACTGTGGGGCAGATCATTGATATGACAATGAGTGGGAATCAGATCATAGTCGCTATCCAGCAGAATACTTTTCCAGATAACGGACCTTATTTAGTGAGATTTCATAGTGGAATGTCAGGCGGTTCTGTGACTATGAAGATAAATCCTTCTGGACCTTCTACCATCCAAAGTATTGCAACAGATAATCGTAATGGAAATATTTTAGCTGTAGATACCGAACGATCTTCTATTCTTTCCTGTCCTGCTCCTATTTTTACAAATTGTGCTCCTAGTTTAGTTGGAATTTCTCCTTTAAGAATTGTTAGAGATGATAAGAAGAACTTTTACATTCTTCATTCAACTAAACAGATCACTAAACTGAATGCAAATGGTGCTCACATTTCCAGTTTTGCCTTACCTTCTTTCCAAGGATCTTCTGTGCAAGGTTCAGATATGGAGATAGATGGGGACTTCTTATATATTTCAGGCAGAAATTCTTTGGATGCAAAAGTTTTAGTAAAAGTTAAAACTGATTTTACCGGAGTGACTACTCGAACTCTGCCTGCAAATTCATTTGTTCCTTTTACAAATATTGCAGTGACTGGCGGAAAAGTATTCAGTGATTATGTGGATTTTGGAGAAGAGGATACTTTTACTTATTTGAATTTCTCTTCGATCAATGGGGGAGGGGATGGAAGTTTTGTAAATAATTCTTATAGAGAAATTTTCATCATGAGTACGGATGAATTAGAGACGGATTATGCGGGGAATTTTTATCATATGCTCTTAGCAATGGGAGAAAGTGATACCCATACTTCTATTTCTAAATTTAATTCTAACACTTTGGAATGGAATAATTTGGTCCAATCTGCTACGACTCCTTTCCAACAGATCACAACTGATAAGTCCGGGAATTTGTATACCTTAGAGGGAACTTCCGCTAATGGATACAAGGTGTTTAAGAGAGATGGTAATTTTACTGAGCTAAGTCAGACATCTATACCAACGAACCAACTCTCAACTGAGGCG
Source organism: Leptospira koniambonensis (assembly GCF_004769555.1). Classification (NCBI taxonomy): domain Bacteria; kingdom Pseudomonadati; phylum Spirochaetota; class Leptospiria; order Leptospirales; family Leptospiraceae; genus Leptospira; species Leptospira koniambonensis. Next base: position 2,005,252 of record NZ_RQFY01000004.1, read on the forward strand.
TTTTATGTTTCAGATACAGGAGATTCTTCTTTCCTTACTACCCCTTGGACTCTGCATAAAATTATGTTACCTTAGTTTAAGAGACACGGAGTTTTTAGAGACACAAAGTTTTTGGCACGCAGAGGCGCTAAGACGCGGAGGGTCTATGTCTACTAAACCCAAAATTCTCTGCGACTCTGTGGCTCTGCGTGAGAATTATTATCAGTGCTATTCGTGCGAGCTCGTTTGTCGGTAGATTATTAATTTTCCAAAAGTAAAAAAATTCTAAGGCCCGAATTTGAGATCGGGGGGTGTAAAATCCGATACTTTGCTTATAGAAAGTCTGGAAAGATTTTCAAAACAAAGGGCCTCGGCATGGAATTTCTGGAACCAAAAGACCTGACGGAAAATAAATCCTACCGGATCCGCCTAACTGTTGCCATCTATAGAAATAATATTTTATCTTATAAGAATGATATAGTAGTTCCTTCGGTTTATATGAGAAGGAACGAAGCTCGTGCTCATATCCGCAAAGAAGTGACAGAACGTCTGGCGCATTCTTCTTTTTTCCGATCTCCTCGTCCTGATTATGATCTGGTGCGCTATTCTGAAGAAGCAACCTGTAATACATTTTTAAGATACAGGATTATCAGCGGAAGTCCTACAGAAGAAACTTTACCTAAGACTGTTTAAGAAAGATTCGTAACTTAATTGTCTTGAATTCCGGTCTAGGGTTGTAAAAACTTGACTGCGAATCCGATTATGGCAGACAAAAAGGTCATAGAAAAAAATTCCCATGGAGAATACGTTCTAACCGCGTACGGGGAATTTTTGAGTTATTTCCATACTCATATCCAACTTTTCGGGACATTGATCTCGGCTAAAAAAATTCCTGCCAAAGAACAAGAAGCTCTCAAAACAAAACTTCGCTCTTATATTTCTAGTAACGTCCAAAAGACGGATCATTTTTTTGATCAACTCCCTCAGTTCGCTCAATTCCTTGGAATGGGCTCCCAAGAACTTTCTTCTTATATGAATAGAAACTTCTTGGGTGCTTTGAATAAGGTAAAAACCAAACTTATAGAACAAGAATCCACAGCAGAACAAACTCCTCGTAAGAAAAAATATTCTAAGATATCTGAAGAGATATTAGAAGGACTCGGATTTACATTCCCTGCGGGTCATAGATTCGAAGCAGAAGAGGGAATGATCTATCTGGTAGAAATTTCTACAGGCAAAAAAAGAGAAGCCGCAGCCTTGGGAGAAGTCGCAAGAGAAACTGCAGCAGCCGGCGCTGCCGCAAGACCGATCCCAGTTCCAGTTCGTAAAGGACCTGAAACTCCGATCTTAAAAGAAATATTAGAAAAATATGGTGAACTATTCTCTGGCAAACCTTTGATCATGAAGGCAGAAGAATTGGAAGAAGATGATTCTCCCGTCCAAATGGGAGAAGATATTCTTTCCGACGTAGAAGATCTTCATTTTGATGGAGACTTTGGGGGAGATTCTCCTAGCTTCTCCGAACCTCCTGTAAGCATTCCATTTTCTAAATATATGGATCAAGTGGGAAAGGTCCGAGTTTTTCAAAAAGCAGGACAACTGGAAGAGTATAAACGTTGGGTTGCATCTTTACCTGTAGAGGAAAATGCACTTGTTCAATTACAAACTTCTCTTTTGAAAGAATCCAGGGGAGAAGTAGTCGAATGGGATGGAACTCTAGGTCAACTTGGCTCTCGTACCGGACTTTCTGAATCCAGACTTAGAAAAGTATTGGAACTAGGACGTGATTTTTTCCGTATCAGAAATCAATTGGAAGCTTCTTGGAATAAAGCAAGAACCGCAAGTCCCGCAGTTGCGGAACTTGTCAAAAAAGCATGGCCTCATATTTTAAGAGTTATGGATGAATATCCTGATTTTACTCAGATCAAAGGAAAGATGGACCAACTTCTTTCTCGTATCCCAGATGCGAGCCAGAGAAAAATCCTAACCGATCTATTCTTGAACCCGGTACTTTCTATCCGCAGAAACTAGTTTTTCAATCCAAGACTGAATCTTTTAATACTGCACTTCTTCCATCTTCTTTTTTGATCTGCCAAAATATAAAACTAGAAGATAAAGTGATAATTCCCATACAAGCAAATGTGCTCTTAAATGCTAAAAGCATATTTGCAGGATCTTGACCAAAAAGATCTCTGAACGCTTCCAATGCTCCTGCAGCACATGCGACTCCCATTCCCATTGCTAACATCTGGACCATAGAGAGCATTGTATTTCCGCTGCTTGTAAATTCTCCATTCAGATCTTTTAAAGTAAGAGTGTTCATTGCGGTGAATTGAAATGAGTTAAATGCTCCAAAGCAGAATAATTGAAAAGAAAAGATCCACCAATTTTCTGAAGAGTTTAGCCAGAAAAAGCTGCTCATGCTCAAACCTATCAATAGAGTATTGGTAACCAAAACTTTTCTATAACCTAATTTATAGATTAATAATGGAGCGAACCTTTTGATCCCTATTCCTGCGATTGCCATTGGTAAAAGCATTAAGCCTGCTTTAAAAGGAGGATATCCCATATTCACTTGTAGGAATAATGGAACCAAAAACGGCATACTGGAACTTCCAAGTCTAGAGAAAAGATTTCCTAAAAGACCAATGCTTAATGTAGGGATAGAAAATATTCGGGGAGAAAATAAAGGTTTGGAACTTCTCGCTGCATGGATCCAGTAGGCTGCTATACTTGCGAGCCCGAATATTGTAAGAAGGATTACTCCTGCCTTCTGCAAACCTAAACTAGATCCTGCATCCAATGCTAAAGAAAAAGTAACCATTCCGAATGCCAAAAGTAGATATCCTTTCAGATCGAATACGGATGGATTCGGGATTGGATTTCCTTTCATGTAAATGGAAGATGCAATGATCCCGGCGACTCCAACAGGAAGATTGATCAGAAAGATCCAATGCCAAGAAGCAGTTTCTACTAACCATCCTCCCAAAACAGGACCTACTAATGGACCAATCAGACCTGGTATGGCTACAAAACTGATCGCTTGTAAAAATTGCTCTGGAGAAACAGAGCGAAGAAGTGCTAAACGACCTACAGGAAGTAAGAGTGCTCCTCCCACCCCTTGCAAAATTCTAGAAAGAACAAGCTGTGTTAAATTTTGAGAAAGAGCACAGAATAGAGAACCTAAGGCGAATAAGGATAAGGCTCCTATAAAAACCTGGCGAATTCCAAATTTGTCGGAGATCCAACCAGAAGCTGGAATGATCATCGCCATTGTAAGAAGGTAAGCGACCACCACCGACTGCATTCTCAAGGGACTCGCATCTAAATTTTTGGCGATCGCTGGCAGAGCGGTATTGACGATTGTCCCGTCCAGAGTCTGCATAAAAAAGCCGCAGGCCACGAGCCAAAGTAAAGCCTTGGTTCCCTTAGTTTCTTCTGTCATAGGATTTTAGACGGAGACCGACTGCCTTGCGCACCATGTTGGAACTCCAACACAAGAATTTCAGGCCTTGTAAGAATTCCAACATCGATATAAGCCGTATATATGCGATTTGGCTCTGGATTCCTTTAAAAAGATCGTTTTCAAACTAGGCACTCGTAAATTTACTGGTCTAAGAATCGGACATTTGCTACAAAATTCAGCCAAACATCGCGTGGGTGGGGGTTTCCTCTGTCCGTGGACCAAGGCAAGAGCAGTGTCCCGGATTTACTATCAACCCTAAAGAGGAACCTTAGCGGATGTTAAACCTTGACGAACAGTTGCGGATCCAAAAGTACTTGGAGGAAAACGGTCTATATGACAAGTCCTTCGAGCGCGATAACTGCGGAGTAGGCTTCGTCGCTTCTTATAAGGGCGAGTCCAATCACCGAGTTGTATCAATGGGTTTGAAGGCGGTCGCATGCCTTACCCACCGCGGAGCCGTAGATGCAGATATGCAAACCGGAGACGGCGCCGGGATCATGATCCGTATTCCTAAAAAACTGTTTGCGAAGTACATCGAGGAGATGGGCCATAGACGCCCTGACGAAGATTCCATCGGTGTGGGGATGGTCTTCCTACCACGCGAGGACATAGACAAACAAGATGTTTGCCGAAGCCTCATCGAATCAGCACTTATGCAATTCAACTTCAAGCTGTATGCTTGGAGATATGTTCCTGTAAATCCAGAGGTTTTAGGACCTAAGGCCAACGCTTCTCGTCCTCAGATCGAACAAGTACTGATCGGAAAACCGGATGGGATGTCCAACGAGGATTTCGAAACTAAATTATTCCTGATCCAAAAGAAAGTGATGAGAGATGCTCTTAAACTTTCTATGAGCGAGGACTTCTATATTTGTTCCTTCTCTTCTGAAAGAATTACTTTCAAAGGATTATTTAACGGAAACCAAGTCTCTCAATTCTATGAGGATCTAAAAAGTGAGGAGATGGTTTCTCCTTATTGTATCTTCCACCAAAGATATTCTACTAACACCTTTCCAAGCTGGGCTTTGGCTCAACCTTTCCGCGTTCTTGCGCATAACGGAGAGATCAATACAATCGTAGGGAACAGGATTTGGATGCTCGCAAGAGAAGAAGAACTTGCCTGCGAAAAATGGGGAGAATTTCAGAAAGAGATCCATCCGATCATCAGACCTCATTTATCTGACTCCGCAAGTTTGGATAACGCTATGGAAGCGATTGTACGTTCTGGTAAGGACGTTCTTCACGCCAAAGCGATGTTGATCCCAAATGCTTGGAGTAAGAACGTCCAAATGTCCGAAGGACTAAAATCGTTTTATGAGTATAATAACACTCTAACCGAGCCTTGGGACGGACCTGCTGCTCTTGCTTTTGCTGAAGGCGACTGGGTCGGAGGAAGTTTGGATAGAAACGGACTTCGCCCTGCAAGATATGTTGTGACCGAAGACGGACTCGTTGTAATGGGTTCCGAAACCGGTCTAGTTCATATAGACGAAGAGATCATCACCAAAAAAGGAAGATTGGGGCCAGGCGATATGCTCGCGATCAACTTGAAAGAAGGTAAGATCTACTTCAACGAGGACGTCAACGCACTCTTCGAGAAAAAATACGATTATAGAGAATGGTCTAAAGAAAATGTAGAGTATCTGGACCAAACTATTGACGAGTCCATTACTAAAACTGTAACTTATAGCGGAGATGATCTAAGAAGAAGACAGATCCTTTTTGCATATTCTCCATACAAACAAAAAGCGGTAATCAAACCTCAGGCGATCGCAGGTAAAGAAGCAATTGGTTCCATGGGAGATGATACTCCTTTGTCAATACTCATGCTTTCTCGAATCGGATTGTATACATACTTCCGCCAGAGATTTGCTCAGGTAACAAATCCACCGATCGACTATCTAAGAGAGAAGGGAGTAACTTCTCTTTATACTCGTCTTGTTAAGAAGACAAATCTTTTCGCAGATGAAAAACCTCAGAATTGTCTAGTACTTTCTCATCCGTATCTTACTAATCTTGGATTACAAAGGATCAGGGATAAGGACGGAAAACAATACAAGGTAGTTACCTTGGATGCTACTTTCGAAGCTCATCATGAGGAAGGCGCTGCCAGAAATTATCTTGAACTCGCATTGGATCAATTGCTTGCGAACGCAGTCAAATCCGCTGAAGAAGGAGTGAATATACTAATTCTTTCGGATAAAAAACTGAATAAAGACCGCGCTCCTATTCCTATGGAACTTGCGGTTGCGGCAGTTCATAACCATTTGATCCGTAATAAAAAACGTGCTGCTACAAGCATTCTTGTAGAAACAGGATCTGCATTCGAAATTCATAATGTGGCTGTTCTACTTGGATACGGTGCTTCCGGAGTGAATAGTTATCTGATCTGGGATACTCTTCACGACCTATGGACCAAGGGAGACTTTGATGCAGAAGACGGCACTCGTCCTTCTTTTGCTTCTCTTTGCACAAACTACCGTGCAGGTGTGGACGACGGACTTCTGAAAATCATGTCCAAGATGGGAATTTCTATCATGTCTTCCTATGTGGGTGGACAGGTATTTGAAGCAATCGGACTTTCTAGAACTCTGATCTCTAAATACTTCCCAGGAACTTATTCCAGAATTTCTGGAATTGGTATCGGTGGTATCGAGCAAAATATTCTACGCAACCACGACTCTGCATTCAACAAAGAGATTAACCCTGAAGACTTTATCTCTGAAAAAGATGACCAACCTCATAGATGGTCTCCTAAAGTAGTAAAATTCATCCGTAAAGCTGCGGTTGATAATGACTACGAAGCATTCTTAGAAGCTTCTAAATTAATGGAAGAAAGTGATCCGATCAATATCCGAGATCTATTCGATTTCGTAGATCGTGCACCTGTTCCAATTGAAGAAGTAGAAACAGTTTCTGAGATCCAAAAACGTTTTTTAACTCCTGGTATGAGTCATGGTGCACTTTCTATCGAAGCTCACACTGACCTTGCAATTGCAATGAACCGTTTGGGAGCAAAGTCTTCCTCCGGAGAAGGTGGAGAAAGTCCATCTCGTTACGTTGTAGATGAGAAAGGGGACCTCGCGAACTCTTCTATCAAACAAGTAGCTTCCGGAAGATTCGGAGTGACTTCTGAATATCTAAACTCTGCAAAAGAGTTGGAGATCAAGATTGCTCAGGGAGCAAAACCTGGAGAAGGTGGACAACTTCCAGGTAAGAAGAATAATGAGGAGATCGCGACTAACCGTCATACTCCTCAGGGAATCGACCTGATTTCTCCTCCACCTCACCACGATATTTATTCTATCGAGGACTTGTCTCAGTTGATCTATGACTTGAAACAGGCAAACCATACTGCTCAAGTATCAGTTAAACTGGTATCTGAAGCTGGAGTGGGAACGATCGCTGCCGGTGTTGCGAAAGCAAACGCTGACGTGATCTTGATCTCGGGGCATGTGGGAGGAACTGGAGCAGCTTCTCTTACTTCTATCAAACATGCTGGATCTCCTTGGGAGCTTGGTCTTTCTGAAACACATCAAGTTTTAGTAATGAACGGATTGAGAGATAGAGTTGTTCTCCGTACTGATGGTGGTATCGTTTCCGGAAGGGACGTGATCATCGCTGCATGTTTAGGTGCAGAAGAGTATGGAATTGGAACTGCTTCTCTAGTGGCATTGGGTTGTATCATGGCGAGAAAATGCCATTTGAACAATTGTCCTACAGGAATTGCTACCCAGGATCCTAAGTTCAGAGCGAAGTATAAAGGATCTCCTGATCAAGTCGCTACTCTAATGACACTTCTTGCAATGGAAGTTCGTGAGTATCTTGCGAAGCTTGGATTCCGCTCCATGGATGAGATCGTAGGAAGAACAGACCTTCTGAAACAAATTACTCGTTATGAGCAAGACCGTTTAGATTCTTTGGACTTGAATCCGATTTTAGTACGTCTTCCTCTTCTTTACGATCCTAAGAAGAAAAAAGACAGATTCGTAAGAAGAGAATCTGTTGGAGAAGTTTTAGATGATCGTATCCTAAAAGATGCGGAGCCTGCGTTAGAAGGAAAAACCTCCATGTCTCTTTCTTATTCTGTGAAGAATACGAACAGAACCGTGGGAGCAAAAGTTTCCGGAATTATCGCACGTAAATACGGATCCAAAGGTCTTCCTGGAAAACTAGAAATCATTCTGGAAGGAACTGCTGGCCAGTCCTTAGGAGCATGGCTCGTGAAAGGAGTGCAGATCACTCTTCACGGAGATGCAAACGACTATGTAGGAAAAGGACTCTGCGGTGGAACGATTGTGATCCGTAAACATAGACGTTCCAAACTGAAAGCATATGAGAACGTGATCATCGGTAATACCTGTCTTTACGGTGCTACTTCTGGAAAACTTTTCAGTTCAGGTAGAGCTGGTGAAAGATTCGGAGTTAGAAACTCTGGAGCGGACGCAGTAGTTGGCGGAGCGGGTGACCACTTCTTAGAATATATGACCAGTGGAACCATCGTTTGTTTAGGAACAGTTGGTAAGAATATGGGTGCCGGTATGACTGGAGGAAAAGCTTACTTCTTCCAAAAAGACTGGGAATTAGAACCTTTAATCAATAAAGAATATGTGAAAATCGTGGATCTTGAGAATGAAGATTACGATATCATAAAGTCTTTGATTACTGAACACACTAAGTTGACCGGATCTGAACTTTCAGAAGAGATCTTGAAAACTTGGGATGCTTCTAAAAAATATTTTGTGAAAGTTACTCCTAAATAAAGTAACTCTAAAAATAGCCAATCAGACCAAAGGGCAAGGTTGCGATGAGTTCGATCTGAATTCGGACTTAAAAGACCTTGCCCTCTCTGTGTACGGATGGTAGACTGGTTTAAGCATTCGTCTTGCTGAAAGGAAAGATACGAATTGTTACGATTGCATATAATTCTGGCGTTTGTGGCAACAGCCTTGCTCTTTGCCGTCGCAGATAGACAGCAGAGGCGGGACAGAGAAGAACCTGATTTCTCTTCTTCTCCATTACTAAGTGTGATGGAGGGGGAAATTTCCGACCACAGCACTCATCCTACATTTAAATTTTCATTTTCGGATCTCAAGGGACGAGCTAGAGCATTATCTAAACTACGTTACATTCCTCCTAAACATTCCACTACAGACTTTTTGAAAGGTCTGCCTTGGAACCAATACAAGAACATTTTTTTTCGTCCTGAAAAATCAGTTTGGAAGAAGGAAGGAAATCCTTTCCAGCTGCAGTTTTTGCATCCTGGACATTTATATAATACGAATATAAGAGTTTTTGAAGTGAGAGGGGACTTTGCGAGAGAGATCGTTTATGATCCTTCTTCTTTTGATCTATCTAAACTAAAGGGTGTGGGAGAACTTCCACCTAATTTAGGTTATTCGGGATTCAAAATACATTTTCCGATCAATACACAAGAACACACGGATGAATTTGCAGTTTTCCAAGGTGCAAGTTATTATAGGATCATTTCTAAAAAACAATGGTATGGACTTTCTGCTCGAGGAATTGCAATCAATACGGGTATGCCTTACCCGGAAGATTTTCCTTCTTTCAGGGAATTTTATATAGTTAAACCCGATAAGACTGACTCTACAATCACAGTTTACGCTCTTTTAGATGGAAGAACTGCGACGGGTGCTTATGAGTTCCAGATCACTCCTGGAAAAGTTTCTGCGGTAAAAGTTAATGCCGAGGTCATCCTTAGGACCAAGGTAGATCGACTCGGGATTGCACCTTTGACCAGTATGTATTGGTATAGTGAGACCAGAGGAATTCCAAAAGGACAGGCTTATCCTGAGTCTCATGATTCAGATGGATTATTGATCCATTCAGGAAAAGGAGAATGGATCTGGAGACCTCTGGACAATCCAAAAAGAAGCACAACGTATTCTTTCTCGGATGAAAACCCAAGAGGATTCGGACTAATCCAAAGAGATAGAGAATTCCAAAATTATCAACATAGCGAAATGAAATACCAACTTAGGCCGAGTGCTTGGGTAGAGCCAGAAGTTCCTTTTGGAAAAGGTTCAGTTCATCTTTTGGAAAATCCAACGGTCCAGGATTCTGATGATAATATGGGTGCATACTGGATGCCGGAACCTATTCCTCAGCCTGGAGTTCCATTCGATTTTTCTTATACAGTTCGTTGGCCGGATACTGATCCTCTTCCTGATTCTATGGCAAAGGTAGTGGCGACTCGGATAGGAGACGCACAAGGAGAGCCTGATCTGAAAATGTTCTATGTGGATTTTAAAAGTTCCAGCTTAAGTTCTTTGGATCCATTTGCATATATCCAGGCGAGAATAGATACAGGAGAAAATGCAGAATTATCCGAATATTCGGTCCAAAAAATAGAAGAGACTGGGGTATGGAGATTAACTTTCGGAGTTTATCCTAAAAATAAATTTAAGGCCTCCGATCTAAAGGCTGCATTAAGCAGAAACCAAGAAATCATTTCTGAAACCTGGAATTTCGTACTTGAGCCGAACTAAAAAAAAGCAAGAAAACTTGAGTGACTCAGGTTCATTAGAAAATCTTCATCTTTCGAAAGAATGGGAACGGCTGGAACTTTATTTAAGAGGAATGGGAATAGAAGATAGTTTAGAGATCCAAAATACCCTCTCCAAGGTTTTCGAAAAATCCAAATCTTCCGACAAAAATATATTCGAAATTTTCAAAGAAGAAACATCCGTAAAACTACATCGTGATTGGGAGAGCAGCCTTCCTCCTTTAGAACCAGGTTCCATGGTTCCGAGGCCGATCGATTTTGGACCACTCGCAGATCTTGCTTCTCCTTCTGCAGAAAAACCTGAGCCAGTTGCATTGGTCCTTACTGCATTATTCTGGGCCACGGTTTATATCTCTCTGGCAGTCTGGTACTTCTCATGAATACGGAAACTTTTCCTACAAGTATACCTGAGCCAGAAGGTATTTTAAAAGAGGCATTCGATTCTAGAAAGTTTACGTATAGAAGATTAGGATTTGTTGGAGTTCTTGGACTTCTATCCTTATTCGGGATCTATTTAGAATATCGTTTTCTTCTAATAAACGGGATCTCTCCTTTGGAATGGGCAACACTTTTGCTCTTCTGCTTTTTATTTCCTTTATTAGCGTTTGGAGCAACCACTGCGATCTTCGGGACAATCCAAAGAATTAGAGGAGGGGATCCTACGCGTATTTCTGGTTTGATTTCAGGCCAAACTGCAAGCCCGAAGGAACTCCCACCAACGGCGGTAGTCATTCCAATCCACTGTGAAGATGTAGCAAGAGTTGCAGCAGGTTTAGAATCCATGATGAAGTCAGCGGCTTCGGTTGGCTTAGGGGAAAACCTAGACTTCTTCTTATTATCTGATACAACTGATCCGGATATTTGGCTGCAAGAGGAGAAAGCATTCTCAAAACTTTCTAGAAAGCCGGAAACAAAGGGAAGGGTTTATTACAGAAAGAGAAGGATCAACCTAAACAAGAAATCAGGTAATATTGCAGACTTCTGCAGAAGATGGGGAAGACGTTATAGATATATGATCGTCTTGGATGCCGACAGTTTGGTAACCGGCGAATGTATGCTAAACCTGATCCGCCTCATGGAAGCAGTGCCTAACGCAGGTATTATACAAACAGTTCCGAAAATTATCCGAGGCAAAAGTTTATTCCAAAGATTGGCGCAATTCGGGACATGGCTCGGAAACCCGATCTTCGGAGCGGGATCTTATTATTGGCAGGTGTTTTCCGGACCTTTCTGGGGTCATAACGCAATTGTAAGATTAAAACCTTTTATGGAACATTGCGGACTTCCGGGTTTGCCTGGAGAAAGTGCGATAGGTGGAAAAATCCTCTCTCATGATACAGTTGAGGCCGCATTAATTAGAAAAGCTGGATATACTGTTTGGTTCGCTTATGATTTAGAAGGTTCTTATGAAGAATGCCCTCCTAATCTTCTGGAAAGTTTAAAAAGAGATAATCGCTGGTGTCAGGGAAACTTGCAACATTTCTGGTTTTTATTTGTGGGTGGTCTACGGATTTCCAGCAGGATACATATTCTTTTAGGAATATTGTCTTACGGAAGCTCTCTTCTTTGGGCATTACTTCTTATTGCGACCAGCTTTACTGTAATGGCGGATACTGATTATTACCGCTTGGCTTCTATTCCTGAAGAATGGGCTCAATTCCAGGAAAGTATGTATCTCCCTGTGTTCTATGGATTACAGATTTATACTATTCTAATATTATTCATGCCTAGAATACTTTCCTTCTTGGACGGCTTATTTTTCCGCAGAAAAGAAAGTGGGATTGGATTTTTCTCCTTTATAATTTCTTTTTTTGTAGAATTTATCCAATCAGTGATCTTGGCTCCAGCTTATATGGTCCAATACACTAGATTTCTTTGGATGACTTTTTGGAATAGGAAGATAGAATGGGGACCTCAAAATAGGGACTCTTCTCAAGGAATTGATAGAATGGCCGCTGCGCGTGCCTTACTTCCTCAGGCATTTTACGGCACTGGAATTTCTATCTGGTTATTCGTATATTATCCTGTACTTTTTTATTGGCTGCTACCGATTACTGGTGGTTGGCTTCTTTCTTATTTCTGGGGGGTATGGACTTCTTCTTCTAAACAAGGAGAAGTTTGGAAAAAAAGAGGATTTCTTTTAACTCCGGAAGAAACTAAGAAGAATACTCTTTTGTCAGATACTGAAAATTTAGAAAAAGAATATTCTGAGTTCTTAGATGGAATGGAATCAGGAAGAGGGATTTTTCTTTCTGTTGTGGATCCTCTTCTGTTTCGTTTTCATACTTCTCGTTTGAGATCCAGAAAAAAAGAATCAGACGCACGTAAAAGATATATGGACGTTCTTGTTTCCAATTGGAAAGAATCCGGTCCTGATTCTTTGAATTCAAAGGAGATGAGTAGACTTCTTTGGGACAAACGAATTCTAAGCGATCTTCATTTCTGGTTTTGGGAAACAGATCTTTCTAAAACACATCCTTGGTGGAAGGAAAGATTTTTAGAATACCAAACAAGGATTCGTAAAGAACAGATCGTGAATTGGTTCAACTGATCTGGAAGATCAACCTTTTATTCAAATGATTTCTACCTTATAGCCTGATAGATCTCCTCCCTATCTCCTTTTGAAAATACAAATTGCCAGAGCTGGATTTTTCTGGAACGGAATGCGCCGGCACAACTTAAAAGATAAAATTCCCACATACGTTTAAATCTTTCTCCATATTTTTTCTGGATGAGATTCCAACCCTTCTCGAAATTATTATACCAAGCCATGAGTGTTTTATCATAGTCCGGACCGAAATTATGAAGATCTTCTAATACAAAAAGATTTTCGCTGGCTTTAGTGATCTGTGCTGCAGAAGGAAGATGTGAATTCGGAAAAATATATTTTTCGATCCATCTATCTGTCATCTTGCTCGAATTATTGGAGCCAATCGTATGAAGTAAAAATAGTCCCTTCTCCTTTAGAGATTTATAAACTATTTCCATATAGGTCCTGTAATTTTTATAACCTACATGTTCCATCTGGCCTACTGAAAGAATAGAATCGAAATTGTCTTTTACGTCTCGATAGTCCATCAGTTCGTATTTTATATTTAGATTTTTGGATCTATCTTCAGCGAGTGCCAATTGTTCTTTAGAAACGCTTATGCCGAATACTTCTGCTCCATATTCTCTGGCAGCATGTCTGGCAAGTCCTCCCCAGCCACAGCCGATATCCAAAACCTTCATTCCCGGTTGGAGGTCCAGCTTCCTGCAGATTAGATCCATTTTGTTTTCTTGTGCCTGATCCAAAGAGTTGGTATTCTTCCAATATGCGCAGGAATAGACCATTTCTTTGTCTAACATTAGCTCAAATAGATCGTTTCCTAGATCGTAATGTCTTTCTCCGATCATGAACGCTCTTCTTTTTGATTGGCGATTTAATATTATAGATTCTATATATAGAAAAAAGTTCCCCCAGGTTTTGGCTGCCTTTTCTATTCCTTTATCTAATAATCTTCTGACTGTTTCGTCGAACCTTCCACATTCGAACCAGCCATTCATATAAGCTTCTCCTAAACCAAGAGAACCATTACTAAATATTTTTTCGAATAATCTATCGTCCTTTACTTGGATGTCCCAGTCGGCGTTTCCTCCGAAGCTGACTCCCGCCTTTGCAAATAATTCTTCTACCTTACCGCGAACTTTTTCTTTCCACATGATGCCCTCCCTAAGCAATCGCAGTCGCCGATTAAAATACTCGATTTTTGGAAGGAAGAAAAGTAAAAAAGATAAAAGAAGATATTAGACTATATTCTATTCTGCCAAACGCTTGTTAGCTGGATGATGTAACTTAATTGATAAGTTGAATAATTGAATCTTCGATTTCTTGGATGGCATCTTTTTGAAATCTTGGATCAGGCACAACGTTAGAAGACATAGCTGACTTAGAAACTTCTTCCCAGCGGAAAGAAAATAGATCATTATGAGAGATATAGGAAGATTTATACTGAGATTGTAACGTTTCTACCAGATATTTATACTCTGGAGAGTTACCTCTATCTGTATAAAGTATAGGAGTTCCTGCAAAATAAGACTCACTTAAAATACCATAACCTGGTTTGGTTAACACGAAATCGCATGCTCTAAGTAGATCCGGATAATGACAGTTTGGAATAGTGATAATCCCTAAATTATTTTTAGCTTCGATCTTCCATTCAATCCCGCCGATTACAATCCTTCTTTTGGATGGGTCCCATTCTTTCCAATCAAAATGAGCGGAGTCGATCCCATAAGCACCGAAGGAAAATAAATAATATTCAATATCTTCTTCAAAGCCATAGTATCTTCTGGCTTCTTCTTTATTTAAATTTGGCTTACGTCCTAATAATCCAATGTTTTTGGTTTTACGGATAGAAGTAACCGGGCAGGAAAGTGGAAGGATTAGTCCTAAATCGCAAAGTGTATATTCTTTCTTTAATTCTTCAGAATATTTTTGAAATATTTCAGACCTATAATATGAATAAATATAATCCCAAGTAAAATTTCCCAAAAATAGAGATGGGATCTTTAATTCAGAAGAGATCAGAAAGGGAAAAGAAGAAGAATCTGACCATATAATATCCGGTTTTTCTCTTTTGAGATATTCTGTTTCTGATTGTAAAAGAGAGGCTTTATTTTTCTGAAATTCTATAATTTCAGATTCAGTGGATTCCAGATCCATTCCAAGAGAATCTTTTTGGACTATTCCTACATCCGATTTTGTTTTTCTGAATTGGATCCTGGACCTGACTTGTCCCCAAATTCCGGAGACATCCAAAGAAGATGCAAATTCTTCTCCTCTAGGAGAATTGATGGTTGCGGTCCATTCTGGATTTTTAATTAAGATTTGGATGATTGCTTCTAAACTGCGGCTTATATGGCCGAAACCGTGGCCGCTTACGAATGCGGAGATATGGATCTTTTTCATTAACGATTTTGTCGATATAGTAGCACCAAAGCGCACAAGTGCATTGCGTGGGCTTGTATCATCCTATAATTCCTTTCCAATCAATATAAAATACTACCAGGAGCGTACGGAGTATTTCTTAGATACCTTTTATCCAAAGTTTTGCCCTGAATGCAAGATTCAACTCAGAAAGCGAGTAGGGCTGAGAAGCTATCTAATCCGTTGCGAGAATTGTCACCGCCAGGCTTCTCGACTCTCATATACACCACTGCACCAATTCAAGCTGCCGTTATGGACCTTTAGTTACGTACTGGAGGAAGCCTATCTTCGAAGTCCGAAGGTATTAACGTCGGCAGAGATCCAAAGGAAACTGGGGATCTCATACAAGTCGGCTCTACTTCTCAAAAGAAGGATCCAACTGTTTGCAGCAGAACAGAAGGATAGCTTCCGAGATCTAATCTTCCGGAATCTGGAATCCGAATTCCGGGAGTTTCGACTTCCAGAACTGACACCGGAAACAAACCATCATATAGAAGGAAAGAAGCGAGTAGGGCGGAACGTTCCGGACAAAAAGGAGGCGATGAAACGGGCGATACAAGGAAAGCCAATAGTCAACGCCGATACGCTGGTATTGTTCTCCGCATCCCAAAGAGCCAATAAGGGCCGTAAACGTCACAAACACGGTGGTTCTACCGCTTCCATCTATATGAACGACAAGCTGGGAGGCCGACAGATCGGAACGATGGTGCATACGATCGTAACCAGTAAGGGCGCACTGATACTCGATTCGGTCCCGGACCAGAAGATGGATACGCTTGGTCCGCTATTTCTCCGGAACATTCCAATAACCGCACCCGTATTCACCGATAGCGCATACACGTGGCTCGGAACAGCATACCGGAACCACCGGATGGTGAACCACTCGGCCCGTTCGAAGGACAGCCGTTACAGATGGGCAAGGAACCGGTGGAGCAGGGACGGAGTCCACGCCCAATACGCGGAGGGAAACCACCGAGCAATCAAACAGGCGTTCTCCCAATACGGATACATCCAACCAAAGTATTCACAACTCTACCTGGACGAGTATTGTTTCTTTAAGAACCTGAAGGCTTTCGGGATGGATCGGTTAATCGAAACGAACCGGGAAAAGAGGGGGATCGAGGTGGTGCCAACCCAAGTGTGGGAGGATGGGGTATCCTTGCTTCCAGACCGAAAAGGGAGAACTTCTCAGCCAGCTGCGCTCGGCCGTTCTTCCGCTTTTGAGCTGAAAGCGAGGATACCAACCGATGTGCTAATTGTCAATCTGAGATTTTTGTCGAAGCACTTCGTACATTAAAATTCCAGCGGACATTGCCAGATTTAAACTATCTGCCACTCCCTTCATAGGGAGAGAAATATACTGATCACTTTGAGATCTTGCGTATTCACTTAGTCCGTACTGTTCGCTTCCAAAAACAAGTGCAACTTTTCCTTTCAAGTTGGCGTCCCAATGAAGAGACTTAGCTTCTGGAGTCACTGCATATGTTTTGTATCCAGCATTTTTGAGAATAGGATAAAGTTCTTTAATGTCAGATTGAAAAACATCCAAGGTGAATAATGTTCCGGTAGAAGAGCGAATGACGTTTGGATTAAATAGATCCAATCTTGGATCAGCAACAAATACTTTGTTAAAACCAGCACCTTCTGCAGTTCTTAAGATGGTGCCTAGATTTCCAGGCTTTTCTACACCTTCGATCACAAGTACAGGGTCGTCTGAAAGTTTTGTTTTAGAAGATAAGGAAAAGTCAGGTAATTCAGCAGTGGCGATTAAGCCGTCAGGTCTATCTCTATAAGAGATCTTTTCGAAAATTTGTTTTGGAACGATGATCGTTTTTGCATCTATAGAAGAGACCAGATCTTCTTCATTTTCTCCTAAGTAACAAGCGGGGCAGGTGAGTAGATATTCAAATTGTACTTTGCCTGAAACCTGTGCTCTTTGGATCTCTCTGAAACCTTCAATGAAGAATGTGTCTGATTTTTCCCTGTTCTTTTTTTCTTTTAGTCCGGAGATATATTTCAGCTTTTCATTTGAAAAACTGCTAATTTCCAAAATGTTCTTCTTCAAAGTTTTACTCTATTCGAATAAAATACACAGTTAGAACCTGCAGGATGTAATCTTCCTGTGGATTCAGAGATAGAAAGTTCTTCTGTGAGATAATTCCCAGGGGTTTTGATCCTTCCTTCTAAAATTCTCCTGAGTGCAAGAGGGCTAAATCCTGTAGAATGACAGGTCAAAAATACAAATTCAGGTTTATTATTGCAGAGTTGCATAAGTAGATCCATCATTTCCGGTAGATCTTTTTCTATTTTGAAAACTTCTCCGCTGGCGCCGCGGCCGAAGGTAGGAGGATCTAAGATAAAACCTATATATTTTTTTTCTCTTCTGATCTCTCTATTCAGAAATTTTAATACATCTTCTATGATCCAACGCACTTTTTTATCTGCGAGCCCCGAAACTTGCGCATTTTCTCTAGCCCATTCTACCATACCTTTGGACGAATCCAAATGACATGCGTCTAGTCCACCAGCTAATACGGATAAGGTGGAAAGCCCTGAATATGCAAATAAATTTAGAACTTCTCCTTGGCCTGCAAGTTGAGAAGAAACATTTCGGATACGATCCCAATTGCTCAATTGTTCCGGAAAGATACCAAGATGTCCAAAAGGAGTAAAACGTATCTTAACAGTTAAGGGCGGTATCTGGATTAGAAATTCATCTTCTGAGTCTGGTCTCGAGGCACTGGATCCTTTCCAGCTCCAATTTCCTCCACCTTTATCGCTTCTATGATATTCTCCGTCAGCGTCCTTCCAAAGAGAAGTTTGAGTTGGAGGCCAAGCGGCAACCGGAGAAGGGCGGATCACTTTATACGGACCCACTTGTTCTAACTTTTTGAAATTTCCGGAATCGATGAGTTGGTAAGTATTTTTATTAGCGCTCATATGTTCTGATCCAAGGGTTCACATTTTTTATAGATATGCACCTTGAAGTATTTCCCCTCCGGAAATTCCTTACGTGTAGGATGATCCGGTTCCGGTCTTAATTTAAAAAGATCCTTGTACTTCCATCCTTTGTTTGCCAAGGTTTCTCGGCCAATCTTTTCGAATTCGGACTCTAGGATTCTTCCTGAACAAGAGAGTAAGATTAGGTCTCCTTCAGGTTCTAAATGTAAGAGTGCCTTAGAGATTAGACTACGATATGCTTTTTTACCAGCAGGAATAGCAGCTTGGTTCGGAGTCAGATTGGGTGGATCTAAAACGATCAGTGAAAATTTTCTGTCTTCTAAAAATCCCCAGTCTTGGAACAGATCTGCCCGGACCAGATGATGTTTTCCTTTTGTGAGGATTGTATTCTTCTTCTCAAAATTTAAGATTTCAGTTTCCGGCAAAATATGAGACGCAAATTCTTCGAGTGCTTCTTTAGCTCCATCAGCGGAGAAGACAGACTTTGCACCTGCTTCTTCTATACATACTGAAGTAAGTCCAGTATGGGAGAATAGATGGAGACAATCTTTGTCTTTAGCTAATTCTGGTTTTTCTAATATATATTGCCGCAAATTTCGAACATCTAAAAAGAATCCACCTTTCTGGCCAGGGATCTTGGTTTTCCATTGGACCTGATTCAGAAAAATTTTTTCCTCATACGGAATTTCTTTTTTGCCTCTTAGAAAACGGATGGGTAAAGATTTTTCGGAACCTATACGTTGTGGAGAGATCCATACGATTTGTTTTGGAATTGGTTCTTCTGTTTTGGATGCAGCAGAATAAAGAAGTCTGACTACCAATCTAGAAAATGTTCTTAATGATTTTGAATAGGTTTGGACCACCCAAGTGGATGCATAACGATCCACCGTGATTCCTGGGACCAGATCATTCTCTCCATGCAAAAGTCTGTATGCATTTGTTTTGGTTCGAAGAGGTTTTCTAAGTTCCAATGATCTTTCTATGGTTTGTTGTAAGTGGGGAAGTGAGAATTCATTTCCTCTTTGGATGATACGTATTCCGATCGGACCGGAAGATGAATAGATCCCAAATCCTAATGTCTCATTCGAACCGGAGACAAGTCTCATCCAATCCCCGTCTTGGAATGCAGAGATCGCAGTGGATAATTTTCCGTTTAAGATCCAAGGATGCCCCGAGTTTAAAACGGACTCAGTTGTTTTGTTGAGTTGGTATCGACGGAAACGGTTGTGTTTGGACGAATGGGTTTGCAAAACTTTGGGTCGGTTGGAAATGTCTAATTAATAAAGACTATGCTATCCTGCCCGGATAACACTTCAATCCATTTCGAAAATTTGTCGAAAAGAAGCCTTGACAAAGGAAAGTCTTAAAGGGGAAAATCGGGTATGTCTTCTAGACGGCCAAAAACGGATATATTGTCTCCAGAATTACTTCGTCAGGCAGCCGAATCTGCTAGAAGAAAAGCATTTCGTAAAAATCTTCCTATAGCGATTTATGAGAACGGTGTCGTGGTTCTTCTATATAAAGACGGAACGAAAAAATTCCCAGAGGAAGTTTCTAAAAAAATATCCCATAAATAATGCAACCTCGTTTTAGAATGTTTGCAGGACCGAACGGTTCAGGAAAGAGCACTTTTTATACAAAGTTGCGAAATGCAGAAATTATTCACACTGACTTTTATATAAGTGCCGATCGGATCGAGGCCGGACTTAGAGAAAGTAAAAGATTCGTTTTTAATGCGTATCGGATCAGTGTTTCTGAAGAAGAATTTTTCCACTCCTTATCTAGATCCAGTTTAATCAATAAACAAAATAATCTGAATCCTTACGACTGGTTCTCATTGTCGAAAGGAATTTTGAATGTGAAACCTTCCGGAATAAATTCCTATTCTGCCGCGATGATTGCTGACATTCTTACAAAAAAACTAATTGCAAAACGGCAGAGTTTCTGTTTTGAAACGGTAATGAGTCATTCGTCTAAGACGGATTTGCTACGTTTAGCCAAAATGGCCGGTTACAAGATTTACTTTTATTTCATTTATACTCAAGATCCAAAATTGAATATCCAGCGAGTAATTCAGAGGGTGAATGAAGGCGGCCATAATGTGGATTCTGATAAGATAATAGAAAGATATAAAAGAAGTTTTAAATTATTGCCTACAGCATTAAAAATCTCTGATCGAGCATACTTATTGGATAATACGGAAGAATTTGAAACTGTCGCCGAAAAAGAGGGAGAAAATTTTTTCTGGCATGTTTCAAATATCCCAAATCCGCTTAAACCAGTCCAAAAACTTTATCCATATAGATCCTAATCGCCCAGGACTCCTGAAATAAAAAAGGACAGAGTAAACTCTGTCCTTTTGAAAATATCGACCTTGAAAAATTTTACTTTTTCTTAGCGCTATCGTAAGCAGTGTCAGTCGCTCCAGTATAGATCTGACGAGGTCTACCGATTTTCATATCAGGAGATTCGATCATTTCTTTCCATTGAGCGATCCAACCTGGAAGACGTCCCATTGCAAACATTACTGTGAACATGTTCACTGGAATTCCAAGTGCACGGTAAATAATACCACTATAGAAGTCTACGTTCGGATAAAGTTTTCTTTCGACGAAGTAAGAATCTTTAAGAGCAGCTTCTTCTAATTCTTTAGCGATATCTAATAGAGGGTCGTTCACTCCCAATCTGGAAAGAACCGCGTCACAAGCTTTTTTGATAATTTTAGCACGTGGATCAAAGTTTTTGTAAACTCTGTGCCCGAATCCGGAAAGACGGAATGCATCATTCTTATCTTTTGCTTTTTCTACGATCTTTTTCACTGAAAGACCGGAAGCTTTGATCTCTAAAAGCATTTCTAATACTTCTTGGTTTGCTCCTCCGTGACGAGGTCCCCAAAGTGCGCAGATACCCGCAGAGATCGCTCCATACAAGTTTGCAAGAGAAGAACCAACTAAACGAACTGTAGAAGTAGAACAGTTTTGTTCGTGGTCAGCATGAAGTATTAATAAAAGGTTCAGGGCTTTTACGATCTCAGGATCGATATAATATTCTTCACTAGGAACGGAGAACATCATGTTCAAGAAGTTACTGCAATAATCCAAGTGGTTCATTGGGTGAACAGTAGGTTGGCCTAATGATTTTTTATAAGCGAAGGAAGCGATTGTAGGGAACTTCGCTAAAAGACGGACCATAGAGATATGTCTATGATCTGGATTTTCTGGATCATAAGAATCTTGGTAATAAGTAGAAAGTGAACCGATCATTGTGGACATGATCGCCATTGGGTGACCATCTTTAGGAAATCCATTATAAAGACGTTTTAAGTCTTCATGGATCAAAGTGTGCATGGTCAGCTCTTTGTCCCAATCTTGTAATTCTTTGTCGGAAGGAAGATGGCCATAGATCAAAAGATAAGCAACTTCGGTGAAACTTGATTTTTCGGCCAATTGTTCGATCGGGATACCACGGTATCTTAAAATTCCCAACTCTCCATCCAGGAATGTAACTGCGCTCGTGCAGGCACCGGTGTTTAAATAACCGTTATCTAATGTAATGTATCCTGTTTGTTGTCTGAGTTTGGAGATGTCTATGGCCTTTTCGTTTTCTGTTCCCGTAATGATGGGTAGTTCATATTCTTTACCGTCGATTTTTAAGATTGCGGTGTTTGCCATTTTTTACTCCTGTTAGATGAATGATATCGGACGAACCGGCATAAGGTAGACCTTGGGACAGAGAGGTGAAATTGAAAATTCTGCCCGGTCCTTAGTACTATTTCACGGATCTGAAATTCTAGACAATCCAAAAAAAAGAATCCGTTTTGTCAGCTTAGCGGTTTTTGTACTGCCTTAAACTTTGGTAATTATAATAGTTTGACGTTACGATCCTGCAATAATCACGGGGTTCTTTTAAAGGAAGTTCTTCCAAAAAGTGATTAAAATCTCCATGATAATGATTTCGTTTCCATTTTCTGAGATTTCCCGGACCTCCGTTATAAGCGATAGAAGCCCATTTCAAATCGTTTTCATTGGAAGAAAGAAGATATTTTAGGAATTTTGCACCCATTTGGATAGAAATTTCCGGATCAAAAAGAGAATAAGGACCAAGTCCTAAACCTTGGGCTAAACCTTTTCCAGTAGGTCCCATAATCTGCATGAGACCTCTAGCATTGGAAGAAGATACAGCATTCTCCTTAAAAAAGGATTCCTGCCTCATCACAGCATATACAATATCTTCTTCGATCCCGAAAGATTTAGAATAATGAGAAACTATATCTCTATGAGGTCTAGGATAGATCCTGGACGCGAGTTTGGAGGGGAGAAGGATCACATCATCAGGGATCCTTCTTCTTTTCATTAGATTTCTTGTATGGAATACAGTTAAGTATTGGTTACCTGTAACCTCTCCCAGTGCCGCGAAAATTTCGTCTTTTTCTTCTTCGGATGTTCCAGTTTGCAAAACAAATTTATCTATCAGGGAACTTGCATGAGCCATCTCTCCGATCTCTAAATATTCTTTAGCATTTTGTAATAGAGTATTTCCTCTTACCTTGCTATGAGCAGAATCTATCCGAACATCCAGGGAGAATGAATCCGGAAAATAGGCAAATTCCAGATCTCTTCCAATGATCTTATCCGAATATTTAGGATCTCCTGAAGTCAGAGAAAGATATTCGTATAATGTATCCTTGTTTCTAAGAGGACTGTCCGGTTGTTGGATAGAAGAGATCTCTGTTGCAAATTCTTCTCGGATGACTCTCGTATAGTAAGAACCTGGAATGAATTTATAATAAGATTTTAACCAAGAGTGAAGTTCATCCTGTTTACCTTTGGATTTTAAACTTCTCAAATACCAATACACCAATCTACCTTTGACTGGAAGATTGGGGATACGTTTTAAGGCCTCTTTCCAATAAGATTCTTCTAAGAAATGAGAATGGTCCCCGATCAAAAGATCGATCAGCTCATCTTGGCGGATTAGATTATAAGGATTTTTTTCGAGAGAAGATAGAAGTCCGTTAAAATATTTATCTCTTTCTCCTAAACGTTTATAAGCCCTTGCATACGCATATTCCACAGATTCGGAGGAAGATAAATTTGTTTTTTCTAATAGATCTAAACCTGATTTTGCCAAGTTTTGGTTGGAGAGTTCTACAGACATGGCTGCAGTAAATTCAGGGAAATATTCTGCATAACTCTTATGCCTGGAGAAAAGAGAAAAAAGCCTTTCCGGATAATATTGGACTAAACCTCTTGCGGCGGCCTTCCAACTTTCAGGCCTTTCAAAAACGATGGAACCGAAATATTGGTGAGAAGATATAAAAGATTTTTTATCGCTCGCATCCAAGAAAGGGATAAATAAAACTCCTTTATCTAAAGGGATCTGTTTATAAAAGGATTCTCCCTTCCAAGTCCTTAAATCAGTATAAATATCCTTTTTAACGTAAGAAGGAACATTTGCATCTTCTGCGAGAGCATATAAAAGATTTTCTCCCTTCTGCACTTCTCCGAATTTATATAATGCCTTTGCGTATCTATAATAAGCCATAGCTCCGAAAAATTCTTTCTTATCTTTTTCGGAAAAACTTTCGGCGTAGTCCTTTGCTTCTTTGAATTCTCCATTTTCGTAATGAATACGAAGAATTTCCCCAATTACATTTTTATAAATAGGATCATATTCAGGAGGAAGTTTTTTGAGATAAGAGATAAGTTCGGAAGAAGATAAACTTTTTCTTTTTACCATTTCCTCATACAATTTCCAAAAACTCATTTTGGAGACTGCATTCATGGGAGGAAGAGGGTTCTTGATCAGACTATGAAGTTCTTCTTTAGTAACTCCGACCACAAGTCTTCCTTTTAAAAGGGAGACTAGGTATCTGAATTTGTTGCTCTCGTCCCCGTCCGGATGTGTTTCATGGAAACGGACGAGTGCGTATACCTCGGACTCTTTGGAGGGAGATCTTTCCCTGAAAATCCTGCGGATTTTTTCTAAACTATAGGATTTGACCAAGTATTTTAGGTCGTCGTCCGCAAAAAGACTGCCGACAACTAGAAACGGGAGTAACCCCAGAATCGTTTTTTTCATGCGATTCTTCTCTCTTAATCTGCCTTAAAAAGGGTTCAACTCCAAAAAGGAGTCTTTATGCATATATCGGTATCAAATACAGAATGGCCTGAAATAACTTTAAGTCATCCAGACTTCGTAAGTAAAAAACAGGATAGAAAACCTGATTCGGATATCATCCGGCTCAAAACAAAAATTTTAGATCATTATAGTGGAAGTATTCTTACACATTTGAGACCTTCTCATTGTTTCAGATCGGACTTATTTGGAAGATTTGTATTCCATTCTCCTCGCCTAGATTGGATCAGAGAAGACGGGATAACAGAAAGAGAAGAAAAACTTCTGCGCTTATTCTTCCAAGAATTGTTAGATGAGCTAAAAGGAAATTTGGTTTGGGACCCAGAATTATTTTTCTTATGTTCTGCATTTCTACTTTGCGAAGATAGAATTCGAGACTACCAAGAATTGGTATATTCTTTTGGAGAAGATCTGAAAGAAGCGAAAGAAGGCAGAAGGTTATTATATTTCATAGGCGCTATTTCTGAATCAGAAAGTTTTCTGAAAGATGGACTTGAAAGAAAAGAGAGAATAAGCTATCACCACAAACAGCAAGGACTAAGCCAAGAAGAGCAGAATGAATTATTCGATTTAGTAATTTCTTCCCAAGAACCTGATCTGGCTGGACTTGCTTATTTCTATTTCAAAGACAAAAAAGAAGGGATCCGAAACATTAAAGTTTTAGATGCAAGCATCGCAAGAAGGATAGAAGAATTTTCCAGAACAGAAGCTGACTTCTTCTTGGATCAATATTCTCTCAGACATCCAATCTTGGACAGATTTTTCTTAGTTAAAAAATGCAAACCAAGAGATTTCGTATTCGAATGGATTTCTGAAGAGAAAAAGAAAAACGGAAGAGAAGAATTAAAAGAAACTCTGCGTGATTCTATCCAAGAAGGAAGTGATGATTCCTTATTTGAACGTTACAAAATCCTAAAAGAACAAGGAATGTCTTATACACTTAGACCATTCGAACTTTTAGTTCTTTGGAATTCCACTGTCGCCGGAGAATTAGATTCTGAAATGATCTCTGTTCGATCCCAAACACCAGGTTCTTATCTAAGCCAAAGAGCAATTGCGGTCCAAGAATTTAAGGATAAAAAGTTTGAAGCTTTCAGAGAGAGATTAGTGCTTACAGGAAGATTTCAATATTCTCCTGAAATGGTTTATCTAAAAGCAATCTCACTTTTGGAAACCGGACCTGTGGAAGAAGGAGTCCAACTCATGGAGTCATTGGTCTACAAATTTCCACAGTCCGATTTTTTAAGATCGGTTTTGGAAAGGTATAAGAGAAAAAGCTGACTTAATAAGGGAAAGCGGTTTTTCCAACGATATTTAAGGTTTTCGAATCCTGTATCGCAAAAGAATAATATAATGAGCCCGTTGTTAAGGCATAGATAGAACGAGCATAAGTATATTTATTCTCGTAGCCGACTCTGCTAGTTCCCGTGTGAGTTCCGGAAGTATCGTAAGATGTAAAGAATACATCCGATAAGCCCGTGGCAGAAACTGGGAACCCATTACCGGATACTGTTCCATACGTATAAACCTGATTCGAGACAAACGCTAGTCCGGCTTGTCGGACGTTTGTATTGTTATATCCAACTGCTTTTGTCCATTGTTTAGCTCCGGAAGGATCATACTGAGCCACATAAGTGTTCATAGTTCCTGGAACAGAAATCCCATCTACAAATCCGGCTCCATCTCTATTGCCCCCCAAATAAACATTTCCACTCGGATCAGTAGTCATACCTGTTGGAATGTACTGATTTACAGTCAGTGCAAAATTTCTAGACCATTGGAAAGCTATATTCGAATCATATTTTGCGATGAATACAGTTCCACTTGTACCTGGCGTAGTTTGTCCCCCTAATGAACCGTATGTGATTCCGGAAAAATAAATATTTCCGCTAGAGTCTAGTGTAAGCCGATCGGCTCGAGTACGTTTTCCACTCGCACCTAATAAAGTCGTCGAAAGTAGATTTCCGTCCGTATCATATTTAATTAGAAAGGCGTCTGAGCTTCCACTAGGAACTTGTCCATTCAAAGTGGTGCTGGTTTCTCCTACCAAAAATACATATCCGTCAGAGTTGACTTGGATTTCGCTTGGAGCGAAGGAAAGGAATTTGGTCCAAACAAAATCTCCGCCTAAATCCAATTTGGTGAGGAAGCGGCAACTTGTTGTGCAGGTTTCACCGCCTACGTTCCCATTGGAGATTCCCAAAATAAATGTGTTACCGAACATATCGACTCCGGCGCTTTTGATCTGTCCTCCCGTTCCAGGCTTATCTACGAGTATAGTAATCCAATCTCTACATGTTGCAGTATTAGAAAATTTCATTACAAAAGGCATAGTATAACCATTTGGATTTTTACCTCCAAGATTATCCGAGGTTTCGCCGATTATAAATATTCTGTCGCCGAAATTAGCTAGGATCTTTAGAGGGTCAGTATTTTTATGCCCCAAAGGATCTGAACTAAGGACGCAGTCAGGCTCTATATATGGATCTTCGACAGGACTAGAGAACATGGTCGCCAATAGAGGAAGAAAATCATTACCACCATTTGGGGAACTGCAGAAGTTTAATAAAAGTAATACGAAAAGAAGAAGTGTTCGGTTGAAGAAAGATCTCATATATATATTCAATGTATTCTAATGCTTGAAATTCCGGACAAAGTATCCGAATTTAAATGAAAAATAACGTTCTTTGTGGAGCGAGTGATTTTTAAGGTTCTTGCTCTGATTCTTCATAAGTTCCTGTCTATAGCTTTATCCCAAATCGAAGTTTTCTCCCCCAAATTGGTCAAAAAATAGAAGGAGAATTTCCTTGCCTTAGAACTGTACTTCTTCTAAAATTTGCCTAAGACCCTATGGCCATCACCCAAGAGCAAATCCTAGAACTCCAACGTCATCAAAAGATGATCCAACAATTGGAGAAGATCATAAGACTTTCCAAAAACGACGAGCAGAAGTATAGGGCCACTAGGGATTTGGATAAATACAGAAACCGGATGAGGGAAATTTCTCCAGAGGGGATTCCAGACAATCTCGAAACTGCCGCAGAGCAGATCCGTATGTTCCGTGAAAATCCAGATGCAGCGGGAAGGATCTTGGCCAAGTATCCGATCATGAAAATTTCTCCAAACTCTAACGATACTGAGGTGAATCAGATCGGGACTTGGATCAATGTATTGGATCGGGAATATCTTCCTATATTAAATGAAACTCATATTCGTTTCGACTTCTCACATGGAAATGAGAAGGACGGAGTGGTCAAACATATGGAGAATATCCGTCGGAACATCAAGGTTTTGACGGAAACCATAGAAGAATACCAAGCTGCTGAAAAACAAGATTTCAGAGAGCAGCTAAGCCGGATGAAGAATAAACAGACCCGTATTTTTATCGCAGAAGCTTTTGAAATGTTCCAAAAGTTTAATGAATTCCTCTCCAAGGTCTTGGGAGAATTTAAAGCAGGCGGGGGAGTGATTATGAACATAGAAGATAATATCACTTTTAATTCTCGTTTTGAGAAGGCGACTGAGTTGGAAGGTAAATCCATTCCAGAGGCCTTGGATGAATTTAGGGAATTCACCGCAGAAGTTTTGGATCGGATCAACGTTCCGAATATAAAACATTAAGATCCGAATTTTTTAGATCTTCTACAGAACTAAATTCTATAAATTTACTCATGACCTATACGATCAGAAAACTTTCTTCTAATGAAACTCCGCCTATGGATCTTCTTCTTCTCGCAGATCCGAATGAAAAAATTATACAGTCGTATTGGGACAGAGCCAACTGCTATATACTCGAGTCTGGAAATTCGGAAGTTTTAGGAGTTTACGTACTTTTGACGACTCGTCCTGGAACTTCTGAGATCATTAATGTAGCAGTGAAAGAAGGAGAACAAGGCAAGGGGTTTGGGAAAAAATTGGTGCTTCATGCGATTTCCCAGGCAAGAGAAGACGGTTTTCATACCCTCGAAATTGGGACAGGCAATGCAGGGATTGGCCAATTGGGTTTGTACCAAAAATGCGGATTTAGAATTACTGGGATCGATTTCGATTTTTTTACCAAAAATTATCCTGAACCGATCTATGAGAACGGGATCCACTGCCGGGACATGATCCGACTGAGTCTGGATCTGTAAAAATAGCTTCCAGTTTAAAAAATTCCTTTTCGGAAGGGGCGGGTCCGGTTTATTAGTGTATAAACCGAAAACCTGCGGTCTTTCGCAAATAGGATTTTATATTCATGGCACTTGTTAAGAACTCCTCCGAAGTTACAAACTCCACAATCGGCGAAAATTCCTACTTTAACGGAAAATTCTTCATCAATGGATCCTTAAAGATTGATGGAAAGTTCGAAGGAAAATCTCTCCAAGCGGAACAATTGTATATCGGAGCTTCCGGTAAAGTTCGCACAAACATCACTGCTGCCAGCGTCATTGTAGAAGGTATCGTAATCGGAAATATCACCGCTCGTAACAGAGTAATGCTTCTTCCTACCTCCAGAATTTTGGGAGATATCCGCACACCGGAATTGATCATCCAAAACGGAGTGGTACTCGAAGGACGTTGTATCATTTCCAGCGACCTCAAACATTCCAATAAAGATCATATCGAATTAGAATACGCTAAAGACTCTCTAACCTTAGAAAGACTTTTCGGTAAACAAACAACAGCTAAGGAAGCTTAAATCTCAGGTTAATAGGCCTTGATTCCCATCCTTATCACAGAGGGAGACCCTTGTGGGATCGGGCCGGAAATTCTTCAAATGTCTTGGGAGAAGTTAAAAACCTTCTCCGGGCAAAAACAAATTCTACTTATTAGTTCTACTTCTTCTCTTTCTTATCCTGGTTGGCAGGAAATCAAAGATCCATTTTCGATCCATTCTCCTGGACTGTATCTTTGGAGAACGAATTCTCTTTCTTCTTCTGAACAAAAATCTTTGGTGATCGGAAAGCCTGGCCCAATGTCGGGAAAGGCTGCATTTGCAAGTCTGGAAGAAGCGGTCCGCATCCAAAAGAAAATCGGGGGCAATCTAATTACACTTCCATTAAGTAAAGAATGGGTGATCAAGTCAGGCGTAAAAAAATTCACAGGCCATACTGAGTATCTGGCAGAAGTATATAAGAAAAAAACGTATATGCTAATGGCCGGAAAAGAACTGAATGTTCTTCCTTTAACCACTCATGTTCCATTGAAGAAGGTGCCTTCTTATTTAAAAAAGATCCATTTATCCAGTTTCATTTCTGCGGTTCGTTCTGCTCCTATCTCTAAAGGTAAAATCGCATTCTTAGGTTTAAACCCTCATGCCGGCGAAGGTGGAAAGGTTGGGGATGAAGAAAAGAAGATACTAATGCCGATCATTTCTAAGATGAGAAAGGCAGGATTAGATGTTACGGATCCGATCTCCGCAGATGGCGCGTTTAGCGAAACTTCCAGGTCAAAATATTCTCTGTTTTTGGCATGTTATCATGACCAAGGGCTGATCCCATTCAAGATGTGGGAGGGAAAATTTGGAGTGAATGTAACTTTGGGACTGGATTTTATCCGGGTTTCTCCGGATCATGGGACTGCTTTTGATATTGCAGGCCTCGGAAAAGCAGATCCGGAGAGTTTTCTGCAATGTTTAGAGTGGGTGTCAGGCCAAGTTTCTGCCGAAAATGATCTTAGGAGATCTCGTTGATGTTTCTCGCCCAGTCAGGTTCCTTATTACAGCAGATAGTTTTTCCCATCTTTTTGATTTGGTTCATTGGTTTGACTTTGGTGCTGATCCGAAACGATATCGAGATCATTTGGAAGATCGCGACATTCTTCGTTTTTGTATTCTACTTCTTCCAATTCTTTCCTGAATTAAAGGAAGCTTATGAAAGATTATCTAGATCTTATCCTTCTGAGATCTTAAGCTGGCTCTATGGAATTCCAAGGGCAATTTACTTTTTCCTATTATTCCTCTGGCCAATCGCAGTAATCCGTATGTATTACACTGCTTCTCCACTTTTAGCAAATATGACCGCGAGAACTTTGGTGGCAGCAACCTTAACTTACTGGATCTTCTTTTTAATTTACCATCAGTTCACAGGACAGATTGATGAGTTTTTTAAAACTAAGTTCATTGAGTGGATTACGATTGTTCCAACCAAGTAGTTTGGTTTTTTTAAAGATTAGCAAATCAAAACGGCTCAATACAAGGAGCTAACGTTACTAGCGTTATTGTTCTTTGTAATTAAGTTATTTT
>NZ_RQFY01000005.1 GCF_004769555.1 Leptospira koniambonensis
AATATTAACAATTTTACCGATTACAACAATCTCATCTCCTATCACGATTGAAGGGATTATAAGAAATAAAATCGATATAAAGAATCTTACTCTCATAAAATATATTCCGCGCAACTTTCGTCTAACGACCAAGGTGTTCCGACGTTTGCGATGGCACGAGTTTGCTCTGCAAACGAAGTGACAGAAGTAAATGTGGCGTAGCCCGAGCGAGAGTCGCGAGCGATCTCGAAGCGTAACGCCAACCCGTAAGTTAGGCGCAGTTTACATTATACATTACCTGTTAATACATAAGCCCTAGTTAAATTTAGTTTATTAAAAAGCTCATCTTGTTTTTTAGATGAAACGAGAAGACTATCAATCGTGTTGTCTGTAGAATCCCAAAGTGAATGAGAAAAAAGCCTTGCAAAACAGGCTTCTAACCTTTCGGTCTGTTCGTTCGTTATTTTTGCTCTATATAGAAGTTTTTCTCTTTCAGGTTCAGTTAGAATATTGAACACATTTATTATTATGTCCTTCATATATGGACCCCAAGTTAATACAGCTCCTTTATGCCAAATTCTGCGCACTCTTTTTTGAGCACTATTCAGGGATTCATTTTTCTTAGATGGAATCCAATCTGAAAGGTGACTAGTCTCCACAATCACTTTTGATAATACTTTAAAATTTTCAACTTCACTATTTCTAAAATCATTTGGCTGGTCAAAAAGAGATGATGAAGGGTGAAGATAAATAGAATTTGGGTAAATGGCTGTTGCCAATAAATCTTGTGTAATTGGATAATTTGCATCTTTTGATGCTTCAGCTACAAAAGGTTCTAAAGCAGAAGAAGATAAAACATTTTCTTTTAGTGCTGCAAAGAGAATACTATTTGCCTTAGATTTTTCAAATTGCTTTTCTATATTTAAAAATTTTATAAAATTTTCCTCAGAATGTGAAGTTGATGGTTTAGCGGAAGAAAATTCTTCCCACATTTCTTTCTGGATAGTAGATAGTCTTTCTAGTAGTGTTGATGTATAGAATGGTACTTGTCTTAATTTAGAATGCGCCTCCAGATTCGTAATCATTAATGAATCAAAAAGATTTTTAGAGCCTTTTTCGTCATCCGTTGAAAGAAATACTTTTACATCCACTTCTTTTGCATTATTTAATATTTGTGCAGCTGTTTTATGCTGACCATCAAATAATCTTATTGAATTCTTGAGGTATCTTGCAATTGCAGGAGATAGTTGCGGATGGTTTTTTAAGTGGTCACGTAGATTAACAAGTCTTTTCAAATCGATTACTCTGGGCTGTAAACCTTCTTGATCATCATTTTGAATCCAGGACATGGGAACTTTTGAATAAAAATAATGGGAACCTAAATGTTTATCATAGAATAGTGGGGCAGTAATATTCGTATTTGAGTCGGTTAATTTGACTACATTCTCTTCTTTTACGAGGTGTATATTCGTACTGGAAATCCCTTTTAATTCCAATATGTCTTGCAATTTGATATTATTTTGTCTTTGTAAAAACAATTTTTCTAATTGAAAGTTGTCTTTTACTGTGTCTAGGCTTTCATCTTTTTTACGCCTGTTATAAATTTTCTTTACTATACGAACATTAACTAAATCTGTTGGACCTCCTTTCGACCATGCCGTAAGATGATCATATTCAATCTCGTCAGCTTGAGATATTATTTCACCTGAAATGTAACATCGAAGAGAGCCATCAGCTTCTGTCTGACTTGCCCTGACTTGATTTTTTTCTACTTCTGAAAGTTGTCTATCTGGCATATTGTTTCCATAAATTAATTTTGTAAATGGCGTATAACGACTAATGATTGTCGACGTTAGCGAGCTGAACGAAGTGAAGACAGACACGAGAATTGCCTCTGCAATTCGAGTGACCTGAGCCAATGTGCCGAAGGCCAAGCGAGAGTTGCGTAGCAATCTCGAAGCGCAGCGTCAGAGCCGACAGTTAGGCGAAGGCTTAAATTAATAGTCGTAGTATTTCTTAACGTTGAGCAAAAGAACGTCTACTAAACCAACCCTATCTCGAATATTCTCAATATTTTTCTTGGATAAATTGATGATTTCATTCATTTCGGAATACATAGAAATACACGAAAGGGTGGAGGAAAGACATATCTCAAAATCACCGTAAGTGTGATACCCTCTTTCTATAGTGAATAAAACACGATCTATTCTACTTGCTGTTTTCTTAATAGGCAGGGAAAGTAATTCTTTATTAATTTGCCCACTTTCTATTAACCTCTCCTTCAATTTTAAGAAAGGTATGATTTTGATTTCTGCTGCTTTATCAATATTACAATCTCCCGACTTTCCTTCGTATACAAAATTTAAGCTATAATAATCAAATATTCTTTTTAATACTTCTGAATTTAAAAGAATATAAATTAGTGAAATTAAATTCTGGTCTTCAGTATAATCTTCGATTAGCTGAGAATAGTTTAATTTATTTTGAAATTTAAAATGGAGTAAATTATTTATGTTTTTAAATTTGTTCCTTCTAAAAAGTTCTTCAAGTAGATTTTTCATATTTTTAAGCTTTCGCATAACGACCAAGGTGCTCCGACGTTTGCGATGGCGCGAGACTTGCGTCTGCAAGACGAGTGACAGAAGCAAATGTGGCAAAGCCCGAGCGAGAGTCGCGTTAGTGATCCACGAGCGTAGCGGAAGCACCGACAGTTAGACGACGTGCATTAATAAAATTATATAGTCACTTTTGTGAATATGCATATTATTTCCCAGATGCCTCTTGAACCTAATAGTTAAATTCTAGTCATTCCTTATCCTTTGTCAAAAAATAGAGACTCACAAAAAAAGTGAACGGCATAGAAAGATAAGAAGCTAATATTAAAAAATACTGAAGAAATGATTCTAAAGAATAGCCATCACTGAATGCGAGTAATCCCATGAGTGGTATCCAATAGCAAGTCACAGTAATCAATCCAGTGACAATGCATATCAGAACTAAGAACAGGTTGACAATATTTTTTTTCGACTGGCCTTTATTCATTTATAAATATAAACCCCTTCTTTTCTAAACTATGATATTCTTTACAATAAATAAATTAAGATATTTTGCGATTCAAAACGCTCACTCTATAGAAATTCTTAAACATGTTAATATTTACCTAAAAGATTTTCATAATTTGTTTGCAAGCTATAGTTTCTCCTGAATAGGAATACAAAAGTTCATATTGAAAATTTTGGTGACACTTAAAATCAATGCGTGTCCGTCTAACGACCAAGGTGTTCCGACGTTGCGATGGCACGAGCTTGCTCTGCAAGGCGAGTGACAGAAGCAAATGTGCCGAAGGCCAAGCAAGGGTTGCGTAGCAATCCCGCAGCGATGTGGAAGCACCGATAGTTATACGCAGTCGCTAATCAATAAAGTCAAATAAAGACTGCTGGCGAAACCTTAAACTTCTTCCCTAATGCCTTGATTTGACGAATATTCAATTCTCTTTTACCGCTAAGAATTTCGGAAACAACTCCCTGACTACCCAGTTCGGACATGTCTTTTTGAGTAAGCCCATTCTCGTCCATAAGATATTTTAATACCTCGACGGGATCCGAATCAATAGATTCAAAGTTGTCCTTTTCGTATTCTTCAATGAGATTGCCAACAGTTTCCATTAAAGGGGCCAATGGATGTTTTTCGTTGTTACCAACCTCATCTATCAATTCATCAAGAGCTTTTAAAAGTTTTTTGTATTGTTTATCAGAATGAGGAACAGATAAAAGATCTTTTACTTCTGGCCAAACATTTCTTACTCGCTCTAATTCAAGAATCATACCCTACTCCTCCTTCCATTTTCCTTTATCATATTCTGAATGCGTTAAAACATGCCGAATGAAGACTTTCTTTCTATTATAGTGAATTGCAGAAATTAATCTAAAATTGTTCCCGCTAATATTAAAAACTGTAAATTTACCAACCTGATCTGCACTTTTAAATACTTTTCTTAACTCGTTGAAATCTTTAAAATCTGTATTCTGAACTATTTTATACCAGCTTTTGAGAGAGGGCCCTGAATTAGGATATTTTGTTACAAAATCCAAGATCTTCTTCCAGCTAATTATGTGCACTTATACAAACAATATCTCAAAATGAGATATTGCAAGCATTTTTCTATTCTTTCTTTCAGAAATGAATTTTTAGCGATTGCGTATAACGACCAAGGTGTTCCGACGTTTACGACGGCGCGAGCTTGCCCTGCAAGGCGCAGTGCCGGAAGTAAATGTGCCGGAGGCCAAGCGAGGGTTGCGTTAGCAATCCCGACGCGCTGCGGAAGCACCGACAGTTAGGCGATGCACTCTATTAAACTGGATTTACGAGCAAACCAATAATTCGAGTAACTATCACTCGCGCCACTCTTCGAGATCCTTCAACAAGAAATCCCATAGTCCCTTCTTTAAGACGATTTTGGTGATAACTTCTCATTGTCTGATCAACTATCCACATGCTTGCTCTACCTTCCCTATCAACGGATACGCTTAAATCCATTAATATTGAGCCGTCATTCGAATAAAACTCAGGCCAAATCATATAGAGATTCTCTGAATGATTATTCGAAGAAACATATTCGAAATCACACCTATAACCTTGAAACGGTAAAGTTTTGCGACCACCTTCCAGTTCATCAATAAACTCGTAAGCAATTTCAAAATCAGCGATGCGAGATGTTTTCGCAGAATATGATTTCCATTTATCCATTTTTGTTCTTAAATGAAATTTTTTGTATCGTTTCGCCTAACGACCAAGGTGTTCCGACGTTTGCGATGGCACGAGTTTGCTCTGCAAACGAAGTGACAGAAGCAAATGTGGCGTAGCCCGAGCGAGAGTCGCGTTAGTGATCTCGAAGCGCTGCGGAAGCACCGATAGTTAGGCGAAGTGCTGTTGCTAAAACAAGCCTATTTTAGCAGTTTATGGATTTGAATTTCAATATCTTCAATTGAGTTTAAACATTTCTGCATTAAATCCTCAATCTCGTTTCCGTAGTGTGACACTTCATTTCCAGTATCCCTCTTACACGCACCATGATACATTCCTGAACGACATTCGGTGAATTTAACCTCCCAATTCGAATATTTCGAAAGAAGCAAATTTAATTCTTCATATGTTAAATTCTTTTTCCGAAACTCCTGATTGTCCTTGTTTACTATGTGTTTTAGCGCTTTTAAAATATGAACAAACATAATTAAATTGATTTTCATTCAGGCATTTTACAATTTCGATAGAAGCTTTTACTAATAAACGGAAATTAGAAAGTTAACGCGTCTATATAATATTACCAATCAATTGCATAGCTAATATTAAGAAAGATTATAACATTATTTCGCCTAACGACTAAGGTGTTCCGACATTTGCAATGGCACGAGGCTTGCTCTGCAAGACGAGTGACAGAAGCAAATGTGGCGAAGCCCGAGTGAGTGGTCGCGTAGCGATCCACGAGCGGAGCGGAAGCACCGATAGTTATACGCAGTGGTTTTTATTCAGTTATTTTGCATTTTGAATTCGAAATAGAACCTGCAATTTCCCAAGGAACAGTAATAGGAACCAAAAC
Organism: Leptospira koniambonensis; assembly: GCF_004769555.1. NCBI lineage: Bacteria > Pseudomonadati > Spirochaetota > Leptospiria > Leptospirales > Leptospiraceae > Leptospira > Leptospira koniambonensis. The sequence continues at coordinate 5,576 of NZ_RQFY01000005.1, forward strand.
TGTATCTATAAGAAAACTAGGAATAAAATCAAATATACCAAACCATGCAGCTAATTTAGCATACCCTGCTCTATCATTTGTCGTGTCAGCAGTAATAAAGCGAATATTTATTTTAGTACCTCCATACAGTACCTGATATGGTTGCTTCGAAACAATATCACAGTCTTCCTTTATCCTTGAATCAATTGAATGAAATGTAGCACAATTAAATAAGTTGAAGGAAATCACGAATATATATATTAATTGTAAAACTTGTTTCCGTTTTAAATTAGTTATTTTCATATTTTATAATGGTTCTTGAAAACCATTGCGCCTAACGACCAAGGTGTTCCGACGTTTGCGATGGCACGAGCTTGTTATGCAAGCGCAGTGACAGAAGCAAATGTGACGTAGCCCGAGTGAGTGGTCGCGAAGCGATCCACGAACGTAGCGGAAGCACCGACAGTTAGACGCCGTTTTATTTAATCTAGAAAAATCATATTCTGATAATTTTATTCGCAATAAGTTTACAAGAATCCTGATTAGAAAAAATGCCAATACGATTTATTTGAAGATCAACTAAATATTTACGAATTTCTTCCGCACTTGCTCTATTCCTTTTTAAATCAAATATATCCGCCGAATAGGCCTGGTATTCATCTCGTTGTTCAGTATAATTTATTCCTATTGGATCCCAATCATGCCAGAGAATTTCATCGATTGCTTTTAATTCTAGTAAATCATATAATCGAACTATCTCTGCTTTAACATTTTTCAAATATTTACCAATAGAAACAGAAGCAACAACTTCAGAATATAAAGATTCTATTTGAAAATGATCGGCAATTTTAAATGCTAAAGCAGGAATAAACCAGCCACTATCTTTGTCAAAGGGCGCAATCATATTTCCAGCAGAATTGTAAGTAATTTTTGCTACCAATTCAGCAAGAGCTAGAAATTCATACGGGTGAAAGTTATGGTTTTTAAGATTAAAGTCTCTTATATAATCAAACTGTTTTTTAGCTTCTAGCCAATTATGCTTATTATTGATAATTTCAAATAAGTTGCTGACTTCATCCGGGATATCATGAATATATTTACTAAAACGCGATAGTATCAAACTCCCCCATATCGGCTTTATTGGATTAGGAATTGATTCGAATATATCTTTTCCTTTTTCTGTAAGATCTTTGCTAAAATCTATATATTTCATAAAATGGCGCTTAACGACCAAGGTGTTCCGACGTTTTGCGTTTGGCACGAGCTTGCTATCGCAAGCGCAGTGACAAAGCGAAATGTGGCGTAGCCCGAGCGAGTGAGTCGCGCTAGCGATCTCCGAGCTTAGCGTCAGAGCCGAAAGTTAGGCGACGGTTTTATCTTAAACGGTGAAGCTTTTCATCAATTTTATCAATGAACTGATGATATTTAATTGGCACAGCGTCTTTTGACGAATCAACCAACCAAAATCTTCGTTTTTCGCCAGATCCATATTCAATGTATAGCCCACCCTGATCATAAAAATCTGGACTTCCAATGACGTTATTTTTTTCGTCAAATAAATCTAATGGAAAATCAAGCGGCAATTCCTTTGTAACTTCATATTCACCTTCACCTCTACTTTCGAACTCTCCGCTGTAGAAAGAATCTCCGCTCAAAAGCTGCCCATTAGTATTCTTGAAAATTCTACTCGCTTGTATTTTATAAATGTTTATGCAATTCTTCTCACATTCTCCGGCAAAGGATCCAAATATTAAATAGTCAGTCCCCTTAAGAATTAAGCCTTTCTTCTGACAAGAAATCAATAGGAGCATTGAAGTTGCGTAAAATAAAGTATTTAGTATTTTTCTCATTTTAAGATGACTAAATATTTTTTAAAACTGTCGCCTAACGACCAAGGTGTTCCGACGTTTGCGATGGCACGAGTTTGCTCTGCAAACGAAGTGACGGAAGTAAATGTGGCGTAGCCCAAGCGAGTGGGTTGCGAAGCAAGCCCCGAGCGGCGCGGAGGCACCGATAGTTATGCGCAGTAAGCGCGCTCCTCTATATATAATGATTTTGCTTTATATAGAATTACTAACGCCAAAAGTGCCACCACTTCTTCTCTTCTTTCCATTCAAGAACACTTTCAATGATTGAGTTTCCACTATCTGGATCCGTACTGACTTTAATACCTATTGTTGATTCTCTTTCAATATCACTTCGACGGTCTATATAAGTCCATTTCCGCTTATCTTTATCGAATCCAGTAAAAACTATCTTTTCGGACAAGATCCAATTCAAAGTTCGCGTTAACACTCTATCGATACCAGGAAATACTTTCTCCCTTGATTTGCGATCATTCTTTAGATATTTAAGTTCAGGAAAATAACTATCGTCACAAAGGGCGCCATAACCAAGGCCCAAATCTTCTAAGAAATCGTAGCCTGCACAATAATAATCATAAAACATGATTAGAATCATAGGTAGCCTTTCTGAGCCTTTTATTGCCTCTTCAAGCAGCTTAGCAATTTTTAATTTTTCAAATGACCCTTGATCAATATATCTTGTTAGAATGCTTTGAATTTCGTATTTAACTGACTTTTTACGATAATCTAAGGACATTAAGTCTAAATAATCATCTTGTGAAAGTAAACGTTCCAAGCCTTCGCTTTTGAATACCCAATCTTCAAATGCATGAATAGCAATGGATCCATATAACAAATCGTATATTTGCTCATTCAATTCCGAAAGAAAATTCTCGCTTTTCATTGAAGATCACTATTAAGAAAAATGCTGCGCGTTTATTGCGCATAACGACCGAGGTGTTCCGACGTTCGCAACGGCACGAGTTTGCCCATGCAAACGAAGTGACGGAAGCGAATGTGGCGAAGCCCAAGCGAGCGGGTTGCGTTAGCAAGCCCCGAGCGGAGAGGAGGCACCGATAGTTAGACGAT
>NZ_RQFY01000006.1:300000-388476 GCF_004769555.1 Leptospira koniambonensis
ATAGTCCAGAATGTGACCAGACAAAGATATTTAAAATATATTGAAACTCTTAATAAAGCGAAGAGGACAGATTTGCCTATGATTTATATGGACTACTGGAAATGATTAAATGAAGACTAAATTATTCATCCTTTTAACCCTGTGTTATTTTATTTTCGTATTTTCTCTTTGGACACAAGAGCCTCCGGGAGAAAATAATTATTACTCAACTTATAGCCATACGCAAAAAGATATATCTGGTGGAGTGGAAACAATTCGATATAGGGACGGGGAATTTTATGCCCGCTCTATCTTTTATTTCAAGAACAACGAACGATTGGAAGGATTGCCTCCATTAAGTCGTCCTGTGAATGTACCGGAAGTTGCAAAATTTAATTATGTTTTTTCGAAATGGGAAGATATATCCATAAAAGATGGAAAACGTTTGTTATATTATGGGACCTCTGGGAAGAAAGCAGGATACATAGAAGTAGAGGCAAATGTTTATGAAGGAGAAATGCAATTATTTTGGCCCAATGGTAAAATGAAGAAGAAAGTTCATTATCAAAATGGAAAGGAAAATGGTTTAATCTATTTTTATAATAGAAGAGGCGAATTGCTAGAATCTTATACGATGCGAGATGGAGTTGCGGATGGAGAATTTTGTGAATATGATAAAAGCGGTAAAATTATAAAAAAGAAAAATGAGAAAATTGATCGGGATTTCATTGAAAAGTATGGATTTCTTGGATAGAACGGTGTCCTATTCCCAAAACTGACGTATGTTATGTTGAGCCTCGCCAAAACTAAAATAGCATACTTTTTGTTTTAATATAACAGATATATGTTCAAGGATTTCGTAAAATTGAGGGGGTTACAATAAGAAATAGGGCGCGGAAAACGAGAATTAAGTGATATTCAATGTTGGAAGCTTTGTCCTTACCCTTTGCGATCTTGGCGGCTTTGCGTGAGAAAAACATCAAAGGTAGTTTTTTCGTAAAGGGAAGAACAGTGAAATACTAAAGCGACAGGGATCGCAGCGAAAATCCGGCGATGCACCATCTTAATATCATAAAGTAGTAAATAACAAAAGAGTAATGGTGCTTCGCTGATTGTAGCGTAGAGCCCGGTCCTGCGAAGCAGGAGTCGCCCCCAAAACAATTACCTAAAGTAAAAGACAGCGATGGAAAAGAGTGGGATTTAAGTAATTTCAATGCACTTGCAGCAGATGGAGGCCCTTCCACCGCAGAACTCCAACAAATGGTTAAGCTTGCAATCAGCGTGATGGACAAGGACTTCAAGAAGACTTACGATCCAGTCAACCAGGAGAACAGAGAAGAGAAGATCGCAGCCTTAGATCCGATGGCCATGGCCAAAGTGATGCAAGCGGCACAGGGATCGTTAAGAAGCTTACTTAGTGATCCGAAATACATGATGGCAAGCGCTTCCGATAAGAAGCTCATGGAACAGAGTGCCATGTCATCCGGCTACTTAGTAGGTCCAACCGAAGGAGGCGTCTTCGGAGACTGGCACTTTAACCAATTCTATACTCCTCTTAAGTTAAAAGAGAAATACGATGAAATGCAGCAGAAGGGCGAGTCCATGAAAGGGGATGGCTTTGCCAATGCAGCAGGAACACTAACAAGTGTAGCGACCTTGGGTATGATCAGCCCAAGCCAAGCGAGTATGTTCATCCATGAGAACCAGGATACAATTAACGCAGTAGCCGCAGTTGCAGCAGTCTTGACAGGCCCAGCAGGAATGATTGCGTTTGCCGCTTATAAATCGGTACAAGGAGCTTATGATGGTGGAGTATTAGGAGCGTTAGCCGGAGCTGCAAACATAGGAAATGCGTACATACAAGGGATGAGTGGCGGATCGCTCTCTTACGAGATGTCTTACAGTTATAAAGAAGGCTTTGGCGTAAGTGTAGGTGGCGGATATAGGATAGCGGATGGACTTGCGATTGGTGGAAGTTTAAGCTACAACGCAGACTCAGGATCTATAAATGGAAGCGTAGGATTACAAAATAGATTTGACGCAAGTGGAAGATTTACAGGGAACCTAGGAGTAAATTTCGACAATACAGGATTCACAGGAGTTAGTGCAGGTGTAGGGATAGGTCTAGGAAACCAAGACAAAAACGGTAATTTTGCAGGATCTTTGAACTTAGGCTTAAGCTATGATCGGAATGATGGATTTGGACAGTCAGCAGGAATCTCAGAGAATACAAACAAATTTGCACCACAATCCAGCTTTGATTACAATCATACCGCTTGGGGTGGTAATACTTACAGCGTGACAACCCCGTCCGTAGCAGGAATAACCGGAACGTATTCGTATAACGATATAACGCAAGGATATACTGCTTCTCTCAGTGCCAATTCAGCGACAGCATTGACTTATGATTCAATCAGCGGAGATGCAGTTTATAATAAGGGCTTCTTCGGAGATGTTGGTAAAGCACAAGGTTTAGCACTTGGAGCTATGACGAAAGATCAGTATGATAAATATGTAAATGATCAGACAGAAGTAAGAACACGATCACAAGGGCTGTGGGATAAGACTACAGGTTTCTTTGGTGATGCTTGGGATGGAATGACTGGTGGGAATTATCGTTTAGTAAATCAATCAGAGATCTCAAATATTGGTATTGGAACATTAGGCTCCTTAATAAATAGTTTCGGAGGTTTATTCGGGGATGGAGGAATGGAAGGAAAATCGACAGGGGGGTTATCATTACCGAAAACCGTAAATGGATCAACAGGAGTAGAGGTCCGGGGCGGAGGAGATGGAGATTCGGATGCAGGTAAAACGAAAGATAAATTTACCGATAAGAAGCAAATACACCAAGATATTGAAAATAAGCTAGACATTCGCAACCATGTAACGGATGTAGTGACAGGAGGGTTACTGGATGGTTTAATCGGAGTCGCTAAAGAGACAGGCAAAATCCTATATTCCGGAATGAAAGGAGCGTTATCTTATATAGGTATAGCGCTTGAAGTAGGTGCTAATGCTTATGAATTTCAGAAAAAGATGAAAGAAATAGTTGAAACTTATGATACGGGAGATGCGATAAAATTAGTAAATGATCTCTTGGAAAGGGAAATACAGAAAGCAAAACGAGAGTTTCAAGATGTAGGTGGAGCATTGAATCATTTGATAGACAAGAGAAAGCAATTCTTGGATACTATGGAAGGCAAAACAACTTATATTACGAATCCAGCGGCAGATTTAGCTGATTCGAGTATAAATCAAAAATATAGAGATCACAATAAGGAGGTAGTTTATCAGAGAGCCGAACTCGCTTCTGATATTTTGGAAAGGAATGCTTTAAAATCGGCTTATCATGAAAAGACGGCACTGATGTACGAGGCTATCTCGTTTGGAGAGAAAGGTAACTATTCCTCTATGCTCCATACGGCTGAGAAAGCATTAATGTATCGCGGTCATGCCAGCGGATTTTCAGAATTAGAAAGTATAAAACATTTCCAAACCGTAAAAGTAGTGGGTAGCTTTGGCTACCAAACCTTGAGTGAATCGGCTTCTCCCGTTATTACAATTAATCCTACATTGGCGGGAACCCAAAAAGCATATTTAGAATATATGAAAACCAGGGAAGAAAATATTAAAAATTCTCAAAGACAAAATTGTCAGGATCGAAGCTATAATGGAGGCTACTATGTTGTTCCGGTCTGTTATAATTAATAGTATAGTTTTGGTGGCTTTGACTTGCTGCCAAATTAGCAAGAAGGAATATTTCAGATTGCCTGAAGAAAGAAAAAAATACCTTGAAAAAGTCAGTTTTGATCAAGCTATCTTCATTAAGGATGCAAAAGTCTTTCATCAAGAATTTAGAACAAACGACGCGGTTTATTCGGTAATGTGGGAAAATAAAAATATGATATTGGCTGAATCTTTTTCATATAAAGATGAAAGAGAGACTTTTACTTATCAGGATAAGCTGTTGTCGATGAAAGCAAAATCGAAAAAATTCTCCTTTGATCCTTACTATAAAATAGATATACCCGAAGGACCGCAAAATGAGGATTCTATTTACTATTTTATAAAGTAGGTTGAGCCTCGCCAAAACTAAAATAGCATACGTTTTGTTTTAATATAACAGATATATGTTCAAGGATTTCGTAAAATTGAGGGGCTATAATAAGAAATAGGGCGCGGAAAATGTGAGTTAGGTGATGTCCAATGTTGGGAGCTTTGTCCTTTCCCTTTGCGATCTTAGCGTCTTTGTGTGAGAAAATGAATGAGGCTTCAGTTTTACATGGGGGTTTGGGATAAAAGAAAGATATTTCTTTTAGAACCCGCGAAGGATCGCAGCGGAAATCCGGCGATGCACCATGTTAATATCATAAAGTAATAAATAAAAAAAGAATAATGGTGCTTCGCTGATTGTAGCGTAGAGCCTGACCCGAAGGGGCGCGGCCAAAGGACTCCTTTAACCAAGGTTGGGATAGTTGGAGAACAGAGTTCAAGAAAAAAGCCGCTGAAGGAGAAAAAGCTCACGTAGATCAAATTGCCACAATGATCTCAGAAAAAGCAGCTTGGGAAAAAGACTTTATCTCTACATATAAAGATCAAAGCGATACTGATAAGCTTGCAGAAGCATACAAACAAATCCAAAGTTTGATCGAAAGTTATAAAAAAGATCTACCAACAGAAGTCGGGGTAGAGCTGAACGCAAACGCGATCTTGAATAAAGTTTTAGCGGGTGCTCCAAGTAAATTTGATGATAACCTAATCAATCAAGGAGCATACCAAGACGTACAATTCTTCATCGACCAAGTCAAAACTCAAAAACTGGACGATTCCAATCTGAAACAGTTCCAAGACATGAGTAAAGAGATGGAAGAAAGGTCACAGAAGCTTGTAGTATTACAATCTTTGGACAGCCTCTATAATATTCCAAAAACCTATGAAGAAACAATAGGCGCAGCAAATAAGGATCTTGGAAAACAGTTAACTCAAAAAGTAATGAGAGATGGATTTGTTCCTGTAGGAGATCTATTGATCCGACAAACAGTTGGGGCAGATGGACAACCTCAACAACAGATCCTTCCAAACTATACAATCTACGGATATGAAGGTCCAAAACAATTACCAAAAGTAAAAGATAGCGACGGTAAAGAGTGGGATTTAAGTAATTTCAATGCACTCGCAGCAGATGGAGGACCATCAACAGCAGAACTCCAACAAATGGTTAAGCTCGCAATTAGCGTACTGGATAAGGACTTCAAGAAGACTTACGATCCAGTAAACCAAGAAAACAGAGAGGAGAAGATAGCAGCACTTGATCCAGTAGCAATGGCAAAAGTGATGCAGGCATCCCAAGGAGCATTGCGAAGCCTACTAAGTGATCCTCAATACATGGCTGCGAGTGCATCAGATAAAAAGTATATGGAACAAAATGCCATGAGTTCCGGGTATTTGGTTGGACCAACCGAAGGAGGCGTCTTCGGAGACTGGCACTTTAACCAATTCTATACTTCTCTAAAATTAAAAGAGAAATACGACTCTTTAGAAGCAAAAGGAAAAGAACTAAACAGCGACGGCTTTTCAAATGCAGTAGGATCAGCGGTTCAGCTTTATACACAGGGAGCTATATATGGTTTAGGAGCAATGGCAGCCTTAGCCACAGGACCTTGGGCAATTTACTTGGCTCCTAAGATTATGGAAGTAACGCAAAATGCTGTAGACCAGACGAAAAATATCAAATCCGACACTGCTAATTTCATGCACGAAAATAAGGATACAATAGATGCAGCGGCAGCGATTGCAGCAGTAGTGACTGGGCCTGTGGGAATGGTAGCATTTGCAGCATATAAAGCAACACAGGGTGCATTCGAAGGCGGTGCACTTGGATTTGTAGCCGGAGCGGCTAACATAGGTAATGCTTACTTACAAGGGATGACTGGCGGATCATTATCGTATGAAATGTCTTATAGTTATAAGGATGGATTCGGAGTAAGTGTAGGTGGTGGATATAGGATAGCGGATGGACTTGCGATCGGCGGAAGTTTAAGCTACAACGCAAACTCAGGATCTATAAACGGAAGCGTGGGGTTACAAAATAGATTTGATGCAAGTGGAAGATTTACAGGGAACCTAGGAGTAAATTTCGACAATACAGGATTTACAGGAGTTAGTGCAGGCGTAGGGATAGGTCTCGGAAACCAAGACAAAAACGGTAATTTTGCAGGATCTTTGAACTTAGGCTTAAGTTATGATCGGAATGATGGATTTGGACAGTCAGCAGGAATCTCAGAGAATACAAACAAATTTGCACCACAATCCAGCTTTGATTACAATCATACGGCTTGGGGTGGTAATACTTACAGTGTGACAACCCCATCCGTAGCAGGAATAACCGGAACGTATTCGTATAACGATGTAACGCAAGGATATACTGCTTCTCTCAGTGCCAATTCAGCGACAGCATTGACTTATGATTCAATTAGCGGAGATGCAGTTTATAACAAAGGCTTCTTCGGAGATATGGGTAAAGCACAAGGTTTAGCACTTGGAGCTATGACGAAAGATCAGTATGATGAATACGTTGATCAGAAAACCAAGAAATCGAAACAATTGGCAGAAGGGAAAGAAAAGTTTGCAGAAGATTGGAAGCAAAGTCATCCAGATGATGTGAATTTGAGTACGGAAGATATTCTGTTGAAGAATGCGGAAGAAATGCGCGCTTTAGGATTGCAACAAGACGGTTCGAGAATAGGACTTTGGGAGAACACTTCTGGTTGGTTGTATGATAAACTATATAGCCAAGGTGGCTCGGATAACTTAGGCTATATAGACAGTGACGGAAAATTCCATGTAAGAGTCTGTTTTGTGGCGGGGACATTAGTTCATATAGCTAACGGAACAAGATCAATTGAAACGATCCAAGTAGGTGATATAGTTTTCACGAAGAGTGATAAAACCGGAGAGCACGGTTACAAACGAGTTATACAAACATTCATTCGCCAGGCGGATACGATTTACAAGGTAGTATTTGTGGATGGAAGTATTCTTGAGACTACTTGGAACCATCCATTTAGAAGATTAAAATCGGATTCCAAAGGACAGAATTTTGGAATCGAGAACTCGGAATGGAGACAAGCCAAGGATCTACAGTCAGGAGATATTACGCTAATTGCAAGCGGAGAGACACTTGAAATCGAATCGATCGAAATAGACAATCGTCAAGAAACAGTTTATAACTTCGAGGTAGAGGACTTCCACACTTACTTTGTAGGCGAAGTTGGTATCTGGGTACATAATGATGATGGTTATGAAAAATATTCGAATAAAAGAACAATTCATGATGAAGTAGAGAGTAAGTTGAATGTAAAAAATCAGATAGCGGATACAGTAACAGGTGGATTGCTAGATGGGGTTTTGGGAACTGCAAAGGAAATAGGTAAGATACTTTATACCGGAGCAAAAGGAATACTAGGGGCCTTCGGGATAATGCTTGAAATGGGTGCTGAAGGTTATGCAATGCAGAAAAAGTTAAAGGAAATAGCTGAGACCTACGACACGAAAGATGCAATTCGTCTCATGGATGATCTTTTAATGCGGGAAGAGAAGAAGGCGAAACGGGAATTTAACGATGTGAACGGCGGTCTTGATATCCTGATTAAAAAGCGGAAAGGCTTTTTGGATTCGATGGAAGGCAAAACGACGTATGATACCACAATCGGAGATGCCGTTGACCCGAGCATAAACCAGAAATATAGAGATCATAATGATGAAGTAGCACTGCATACAAACAAATTGCGGCAGGAAAAAATGGAAAGGGATTCTTTTAACAAATCATATTCTGAAAAGATGTCACTATTAGATCAGGCAAGAGCGTTCGGAGAGGAAGGAAATTACCGGGCTATGCTGAGGACTGCAGAGAAAGCTCTCATGTATCGTGGGCATTCGGATGGTTATGCGGAAATGGAGAGTATTAAGCGTTTCCAAACAATGAAGACTGTCGGAGGTTTTGCTCACCAGACGATTTCAGAGTCTGTGACCAAGGCTCCTAATTACGCGATCAATCCGACATTGCCGAATATTCAGAAGGCATATTCGGATTACATGCAGACTAGAGAGGAAAATATTCAAAATGCGAAAAAGAGCAGATGCCAAGATAGAAGTTACAATGGAGGTTACTATGTCGTTCCGGTATGTTATAGCTATTAATTTACTAATAGCGTTTATAATAGGTTGTCAGGGGGCAAAAGGAGAAACTTTTGAACTCCCTCAAGTTCGAAAGAAATTCATAACGAAAGTTAGTATTGAGAAGGCAGAGTATGATGGTGATACGAAGTCTTATCACCAGCAATTTGATTTTGAAAATTCTAACTATTCGGTAACGTGGTCGGCAACAAGGAAGTTGATTGCCGAATCAGTTACTTATGCTGATTTGAGCGAAGTGTTTACTTACCAGAACGGAAAATTAAGTATGAAGGCTAAAATGAAGAGATATGCTTTCGATCCTTATTATAGAGAAAAGGTAAACCTAAAAGAAGAGACGGAGGATTCTATTTTTTATTATTTAAAATGACTTTGTCCAATTTTAAAATTGGCTGAGCCTCGCCAAAACTAAAATAGTGGAGGCTTTGTTTTAATATAACAGATCATATACTCAAGGATTTCGTAAAATTGAGGGGTAATAATAAGAAATAGGGCGCGGAAAACGAGAATTAGGTGATATTCAATGTTGGGAGCTTTGTCCTTACCCTTTGCGCTCTTAGCGTCTTTGCGCGAGAAAAACATCAAAGATAGTTTTTTCGTAAAGGGAAGAATAGTGAAATACTAAAGCGACAGGGATCGCAGCGAAAATCCGGCGATGCACCATGTTGATAACAGAAGTCACTAAATTAAATAAAATTTATATGGTGCTTCGCTGATTGTAGCGTAGAGCCCGGTCCTGCGAAGCAGGAGTCGCCCCCAAAGCAACTTCCAAAAGTAAAAGATAGCGACGGTAAAGAGTGGGATTTAAGTAATTTTAACGCGCTAGCAGCAGATGGAGGACCATCCACCGCAGAACTCCAACAAATGGTTAAGCTTGCAATTAGCGTACTGGATAAGGACTTCAAGAAGACTTACGATCCAGTAAACCAAGAAAACAGAGAAGAGAAGATAGCAGCACTTGACCCAGTCGCAATGGCAAAAGTAATGCAGGCATCCCAAGGAGCATTGCGAAGCCTACTAAGTGATCCTCAATACATGGCAGCAAGTGCATCAGATAAGAAGTTTATGGAACAAAATGCCATGAGTTCCGGATATTTGGTTGGACCTACAGAAGGAGGCGTCTTCGGAGACTGGCACTTTAATCAATTCTATACTTCTCTAAAATTAAAAGAGAAATACGACTCTTTAGAAGCAAAAGGAAAAGAACTAAATAGCGACGGCTTTTCAAATGCAGTAGGGTCAGCGGTTCAGCTTTATACACAGGGAGCTATATATGGTTTAGGAGCAATGGCAGCCTTAGCCACAGGACCTTGGGCAATTTACTTGGCTCCCAAGATCATGGAAGTAACGCAAAATGCAGTAGACCAGACTAAAAATATCAAATCCGACACTGCTAATTTCATGCACGAAAATAAGGATACAATAGATGCAGCGGCAGCGATTGCAGCAGTAGTGACTGGGCCTGTGGGAATGGTAGCATTTGCAGCATATAAAGCAACGCAAGGTGCATTCGAAGGTGGAGCACTTGGATTTGTAGCCGGAGCGGCTAACATTGGAAATGCGTACATACAAGGGATGACTGGCGGATCATTATCGTATGAAATGTCTTATAGTTATAAGGACGGATTCGGAGTAAGCGTTGGTGGGGGATATGGTGAGAAGGGTCTCGGAATAGGAGGAAGTATATCCTGGAATGCAAACACTAATGCGATCTCAGGCAGCGTAGGACTACAAACAAGAATCGCAGGTAACGATAGAATTACTGGAACATTAGGAATGAATTTCGATAATAGCGGCTTTACCGGAGTGAATGCAGGAATAGGAATAGGGCTCGGAGAAAAAACGGAAGGATCGTATGGCGGATCGCTTAACTTTGGTTTAAGCTATGATAAGAACGGAGGATTTGGACAATCAGCCGGAATCTCTCAAAGTCCAAACCAAAAGATCTCGCAAATGGGAATAGACTATAGCCACACAGCCTTTGGAGGAGATACATGGACAGCGAGCACACCAGCATATATGGGGGTCAACGCAAGTTATTCTTATAATAATTTAACACAAGGGTATACAGGAACTGTAAATGCGAATGGAGCAACAGCTTTAACATACGATTCAATTAGTGGAACATCTACTTATAACAATAACTTCTTTGGAGATGTTGGTAAAAACAAAGCAATGTCTATCGGCGGTATGACTGATGAGGAGTATAAGAAGTTTGAGAACGATCAGAAAGCGATCCGTGCACAATCACAGGGATTGTGGGAAGGAACACTTGGAATTGTAGGATCCGCTTGGGATGGTCTGAAAACTGCTTGGAATGCAACGGTAGACGGCCTAATTAAAGTTGGCGATGCGATAGGGGATGCCTGGTTTGATAGAAAGGTAACAAATGAAACAACCGCAGAATTAAAAAAATTAGAAGCAGGATTTCAAGATGCGGCCAAAATCACACAGGTCGGACAACAAGCAAAAGAGATCGTAGCTATACTTGCTGATCCTGATAAGAGAGCAGAGTTAGCATTAAAACTAAAAAACATAGCTCTTTCAAATGCTGAAGCAAAAGGTTTAGACGGAATAGGAGAAGGATTAGATGTCCTGTTAAATGATCCGAAAGGGAAATTGGAATTAGCTAAGTTTGTTGCGGCATACAAAGCCGATATAATGTCAGATGGAGCGTATATTAATTTTGATTCGACTGAATTAGGTGAGCAAGAGAAGATTAAAGCTATGAAAGAAGTTCTGAAAACTATCGGGCAGGAAAGGATAGGTAAAGAACAAATGGAAAAAATGGGGATTCCTAAAACTGTAATCGATAGTTTCAATAATGAAAAATCTGGGTTTCATGCGGAATTATTCCGAGATACAAAAACGGGACAATATACTTTGGCTTTTCGGGGAACTGAAATGGATAGCTTATCTGACCTTGGTACTGACGCTGGAAACGCTGCTCGCATAAAAACTTCACAATATGGAGAAGCTGCAAGTTTAGCACAGGCATTATCCAATACATCAATTGGATATAATATAAATTTCACTGGTCATTCATTAGGTGGGGGGCTCGCAACAGTAGCCGCAAGCGTATTGCCTAAATCATCAGCAATAACGTTTAACTCGGCAGGAGTGAGTGAAAGTGTTATTTCGAATCTAGATGGAAGTATAAATGGTCTTGATAAAAGGATTACAGCATACTCCTTACAGGGAGATATATTGACAAATACACAAAGTAGTGCATTGGCAGGTCCAATAAATAGCTATCTAGAAACAATAAACGATGCCTTTGGAACAAACTTTAAATATAATACTTTATTACCGCAATCTATAGGAACTCCTGTGAGTGTGGTACCATACATTGGAAATAATGAAGTAAGTTGGTGGCAACAACAGTCGTTGACAACTCAGGTGCAGTTACACTCAAATAATGTAATGTTAAATAGCTTCTACCAAATGGCGAGGCCGACAAGAAATGCAAGATAAAGGAAATATAGGTAATGATGTTTAATAGAAAATTATTAACAATCACTCTTGGTTTTTTATGCTTTTCGATAATTCAAGTTTCATGCGCTTCTACGAAGCTAAGGTGTGCAGGATGTAATATTAGCGAAGCATATAGTAAGCCATTAGCTCAAAAACTAGTAGTAGCTGTGATTCAAGGCAAGACCGGAAAAGTTGCGGAGCTTGTACAAGAGGGTGCAAATCCTAATTACTTAGAACCGGAAAAGATACCAATGTTAATTTGGGCACTATGCGCAAATAATATTGAAGGGTTTGAAACATTGCTTAAAGTCGGCGCAGATCCAAATCTGTCAGGGACAGGGCATGGATTTGGGAATGGAAAGTTGGGAGGATTGCAAGGGGCGCAGGGTAACGATTTTAGCCAAATTTACGAAGGTTGGTCAGCTATGAGATTTGCATCTCAGGTTAAAGATATTCAATTTTTGAAATTGGCAATCCAATATGGAGGAGATGTAAATGCTCCCAAAGGACAAAGATCGCCGAAAGAACCTCTGATTGCTGCCGCAGAATACGGATTGTTTGAGCATGTAAAACTTTTGGTCTCAGCTGGAGCGAATATAAATATTCATTCCGAAATAGAATCTGCGCCTGAAAGCGCAATTAGTGGAATGGGACGTTTTGATATAGCTATTTGGTTTTTAGAACATGGCTATAATTATAATTTGCAGAGATTGGCAGTGAGAGCGGAAAATCGTGGAGTAAATACGCAACAATCAAATAAAGAAAAATTAATAGATATGTTAATTGCA
Source organism: Leptospira koniambonensis (assembly GCF_004769555.1). NCBI lineage: Bacteria > Pseudomonadati > Spirochaetota > Leptospiria > Leptospirales > Leptospiraceae > Leptospira > Leptospira koniambonensis. Next base: position 312,438 of record NZ_RQFY01000006.1, read on the forward strand.
AAAGGAATCAAATTTCCTGTTACAGAGACATATAGAAATTTGCACAAATATAGAGAAGTGCCGCCTAGTGCCCTTATGGATGTAGTTTATGGGCGAAAAGATTGCCGAGATTTCCCTTTAAAACCTGGGAGATGGAATGATAAAAGTTGCTGGGGTGCACCGATTCCGGATTAAACGGGAAATGAAATTAATAGAAACAATGAAATATTTACTGTTAACTATAATATTTCTTTTTATATCAAATTGCTCTTCTCGGCCCACAATCATAGGGAAGACCGTAGCAAGAGATAGCTTAGCTAAAGATACGTATGCCCTAATAGTTCCAATGGCAAAAAGACAGCTCGAATGTGAGAGAGTTGAGTCAGTGGAAGTTATTACAAGCAACGTATTTTTAAACGGAAAGGCAGCGACTGAAATTTGGCTAGCTAAAGCTTGCGGTAAGTCGCAACCATATACGGTGAGCTATTTTCCGAGCCCAAGGGGTGGAGTTATGTATAACGTATCTCCAATTACAGAACCACCTATGCCGCCTATCTTAGGAAAAACATCTGTAAAAGCAAGATTAGCAACGGATACTTATATGGCGTTGCTGAAAATTGCAAGAGCGCATTTATCATGCGAAGTATTAGAAGTTGAGGTATCGGAGAGCTTACTTAATGGGCAACAGATAACTGAGAAATGGACAGCCATCGGTTGCGGGAAATCACAGATCTATAAAGTTGATTTTTCTCCTTCTTCGAATGGAAGTTATACTTTCAAAATTGAAAGTGAACCTAACAGCATTAATCCATCATCGAACAAAGTGGATCATGAAATATAAGATATTAAACGAATTCGATTACACCTTGATACATGAATTGAGAAATGAAATTAGTTAACGTTAGAGTTAGAAACTTCAAATATTCCTGAGAATTTGTCTACAGAAGGGGTACAGAATTTATTAGAAGATATAATAATGTGAAACATTCTGAGCCTCGCCAAAACTAAAATGGCATACGTTTTATTTTAATATAACAGATATATGTTCAAGGATTTCGTAAAATTGAGGGGGTTATAATAAGAAATAGGGCGCGGGAAACGTGGGTTAGGTGATATTTAATGTTGGGAGCTTTGTCCTTACCCTTTGCGATCTTAGCGTCTTTGCGCGAGAAAAACATCAAAGATAGTTTTTGAGTGAATGAAGAATAGTGAAATACTAAAGCGACAGGGATCGCAGCGAAAATCCGGCGATGCACCATGTTGATAGAATAAATTATGAAATTAAATAAATATAATGGTGCTTCGCTGATTGTAGCGTAGAGCCCGGTCCTGCGAAGCAGGAGTCGCCCCCAAAGCAACTTCCAAAAGTCAAAGACAGCGATGGTAAAGAGTGGGATTTAAGTAATTTTAATGCGCTAGCAGCAGCTGGAGGACCATCCTGAGCCTCGCCAAAACTAAAATAGCATACATTTTGTTTTAATATAACAGATATATGTTCAAGGATTTCGTAAAATTGAGGGGTAATAATAAGAAATAGGGCGCGGAAAACGTGAGTTAGGTGATACTCAATGTTGGGAGCTTTGTCCTTACCCTTTGCAATCTTAGCGTCTTTGCGTGAGAAAAACATAAAAGATAGTTTTTGAGTGAATGAAGAATAGTGAAATACTAAAGCGACAGGGATCGCAGCGGAAATCCGGCGATGCACCATGTTGATATCATTTGGTAGCTTTAGCTACCAAACCTTGAGTGAATCGGCTTCTCCTGTTATTACAATTAATCCTACATTAGCGGGAACCCAAAAAGCATATTTAGAATATATGAAAACCAGGGAAGAAAATATTAAAAATTCTCAGAGACAGAATTGCCAGGATCGAAGCTATAATGGAGGTTACTATGTTGTTCCGGTCTGTTATAATTAATAGTATAGTTTTGGTGGCTTTGGCTTGTTGCCAAATTAGCAAGAAGGAATATTTCAGATTGCCTGAAGAAAGAAAAAAATACCTTGAAAAAGTCAGTTTTGATCAAGCTATCTTCATTAAGGATGCAAAAGTCTTTCATCAAGAATTTAGAACAAACGACGCGGTTTATTCGGTAATGTGGGAAAATAAAAATATGATGTTGGCTGAATCTTTTTCATATAAAGATGAAAGAGAGACTTTTACTTATCAGGATAAGCTGTTGTCGATGAAAGCAAAATCGAAAAAATTCTCCTTTGGTCCTTACTATAAAATAGATATACCCGAAGGACCGCAAAATGAGGATTCTATTTACTATTTTATAAAGTAGGTTGAGCTTCGCCAAAACTAAAATAGCATACATTTTGCTTTAATATAACGGATAATATGCTCAAGGATTTCGTAAAATTGAGGGGTTATAATAAGAAATAGGGCGCGGAAAACGAGAATTAAGCGATTTTTTTGTAAGAATATGTGTGATATAGCCCGCGCAAAACGGGAGTAGAAACAAGTTCTACGTAACTGTCAGGCGGCCTCGCAAGGTTTTCAGAAGGAACAGGAGTATCCTTTGCTAAAGCCAAATGAGTTCTATTGTGATTATAGAAATATATGAATTCATCCTAAAAGGATGGGGCAATGGCAGCTGGTCAGGCGATAACAGACAACTACGTTTATTCGGAACAAAAAGAGCTGCGTATGAGTGAATTTGATAAACTGGCCGCTAACACCGCGAAAAATCCATCGAAAGATATTTTCAGTGAGATTGAAAAGCTAAATAGACTCAAATCGCAGGACTATTTAGCTGTAGATCCATACGGAAATATCGTGACCAAAAAAGGATCACCACTAAATCAATACGAAAAGAATTACATTCTTCAAATGTATTGGATAGAAAACAAAAGAATGGAGTTATTTAGATGAATAGAACCTATTATTTTTTATTCTACTTTTTACTAATAGGTTGTGATAGCTATACGGTTAAGGTAGCAACTAACGAATCAACAATCCATCAATATTATGGCAACATATTCGGAAAATCCAAAACAAAAGAATTAGGTCATATTTACCCTGGATTTCCAATACTCGTTCGATCCGAAAAACTTCCAGAGGGAAATGATGTCGATCGCCTTTTCGGAGATATGTTCGGCTACCAAGTATTTGCTTTTGCAACTGATCTACGATCATATGAACCTGAAATGCAATTTTATTATCTGTCGTATAGTAGCGATATAAAGCGGGAGCATCCCGTTTATTTTTTCCCGTTGAAGATGATTTTCTTTGATGAAAAGGCTCTATTATATGGCAAAGGACAAATTCGTAAGAAAATTGATGTCAAATACAAGGGAAAGAAAATGAAAGAAATACCGGCGGACGAACGAGAGTATCCATTTGAGCATTACTGGATCTGCAATTATATTTCAACTAAAGATTCTATGACGTTTTCCTCTTGCCTCGCCGGAGATCGACGAAACCAAGAAGCTGCTGATCCAAGAACATCTTTCTATTACCCATTTGTACCTATCGTTGAAGATCTTTCGAAGGACGATGAGTTCTCTATTCAGTGCAATAAAATGATCAATTCAGAAAAGATTGTATGCGATGTTAACGAAAAAGCAATGTATGGCTTGCCTCTATCAAAATCCGAATGGTGGCGAAATTGGCCTTAGCTTTGATTAAGCGGGCTAGGGCATTTTTAGTAGGCCTAAAAGTGCCCTAGCCAAAAACTGTCGCTTGTATAGTATGCATTAGGAAATAGTAAACAAGTATAACGTAATAGACATAGTAAGCAGCGTTATCCCAGAAGTAGGCGTGGTGAAGGCCACCGAGGACTTTGTGTTTAATAAGTTTTGCACCTGGAAATCTGATAGATACGGTTCGACCGCATGGGGAGTCCTTGTTCAGGGCGAGATGCGGCCTCCAGAAATTACAATAATTGATGTAATTGGAAGCAATGATCTGCGCGTGATGTCCAATTCTTTCAAACCCTGTTGGATGAGCCTTCCGAAAAAGAGAAATATATTGTAACTTCCACCCAACCCTTTGCGATTTTAGCGTCTTTGCGTGAGAAAAACATTGAAGATATTAATATTCAATCCGGAAGGGATTCTGCTCCTGCAGGAGCAATTGGTTTAATGGGCCGTTTTGATATAGCTATTTGGCTTTTAGAACACGGCTATACACAAGATCTCCCAGGTTTGGCGAAGACTGCTGAAATTAGAGATGTACATTCCAAATTACAACCATATAAAGAAAAATTAATCGATACGTTAATTGCTAGCGGAATCAAATTTCCGGTAACTGAGACATATAAAGATTTACATAAATACATAGAAGTTCCACCAAGTGCAGTAATGGATCTTGTTTATGGACGAAAAGATTGTAGAGATTTTCCGATAAAACCTGGTAGGTGGAGTGATAAAAGTTGTCGGGGTGCGCCAATTCCGAATTAAACGAATGGGATAATAAATAAGATCGATGAAATTAATATTTTTACCAATATTATTTTTTGCTATTGCAGGTTGCGCATCACGTCCGCCAATTACCGGTAAGACTGTAGTAAGAGATAGTTTAGCAAAAGATACACCTACGCACTAATTGTGCCAATGGCAACAGATACTTATATGATTTTATTAAAAACCGCAAGAAGTCAATTATCATGTGAAGTCTTAGAAGTCGAGGTATCGGATAGTATAAGTAATGAGCAGCAAGTGACTGAGAAATGGACGGCTATTGGCTGTGGAAAGTCGCGGGCCTATAAAGTTGATTTCTCTCCCTCTTCAACTGGAGGTTATGATTTTAAAATAGAAACAGAATCAAATAATATTAACTCTTCAGCAAACAAAAGTGATCATGAGATTTAATAGATAGAAGAGATATTCTATTCCATTGAAAGACGCAGAATATTTATTTAAAGAGAGGTAACATTATGCGAATTGGAAACATCATTTTAATCTTCTTTTCCCTACTAATGATTTCCTGCGCAACAAATACGTTTCGCAGGTTGGAAGGTAAACAAGGCATCTTTATAGGCTCAAAGATTCCTGCTAAGATTTATGTGAATGGGGAGCTTAAAGGTAATACTAATAGCATTCTACATTTATCCTACAAAGAACCGCAGAAATTAAGACTGGAAGCGGACGGTTATGAAACCTATGAATCCGAGATCGAGACTTCTTTAAGATTATCATATTGGGTGAATTATTTTTTCTTACCCTTTGCACCAATCGCACTATATATCGATTATAAGAATAATGAAATGTATGGATTTAAAAATCCAGTGCAATACATAGAATTAACTAAAAAGGAAAGAAGATGAAACACTTTATAGTTTCTTTGTTAATATTATTGTTCTTATCTAATTGCGGAACATTGCAATTATCCGAGCCGAAGATAGCAAGCTTTGATGAAAAAGCTTCGGATGTTAAGAATCGCGTACTGATTGTGGAAACGAATGCATCATTGGTGCGTTTAAATGGTCAGAATCCTCCTAAGTTAAACGACAATGAAAAAACGTATAGTTTGTCTGGAATATTTTTCGTAACTCCTGGAGAATACGATGCAGAGTTGGATTTTTTTGATTTCAAAAGAAGACTCGGAGGAGGATTAATGCCTCTCCGAATTCAAGCAAAGAAGGGTGAAGCGATTATACTCTGCCCAGAAATAGAAATGAATATACTTTCTTCGAATAAGTGGCGACCTTTCTATGTGAGGTTGGCCGATTACCATGATCTATTCAAGACTGTGTTTATGAAGGATATAGGTTCAGATCATAATGTTTTAATATTTGATAAATTATGTTCAGAAGTTGCAGCACCATTGAAGGAATACGGGAAGGCTTTGCCAAAGTAAAACTAGAAAGCAACAAACCATTCTGGAATGAATATTGAAAAAGCGAAAAATAAGATTTACATCAAAATAAATTAATCAAAGGAAAAATAATGAGAAAAGAAAATCATCGATCGCAAATAAAGGCGGTCTTAATTGTCTTGGCATTTCTTTCGCAACTAGTTACTTGTAAGAAAGATGGTGGAATGGATAGCGATACCGAAGGATTGCTGATGTATTCTTTACTTCCGTCAAATTATTCAGTGACAGTATACGGAGGCGCACTAAGCTTAACAGCAGGTGAAGAAGTAACGGTGGAAATATTTAGTGGGGCAAATTGTTTATCTGGCAATAAACTTAAAACGCTTGTTTTTATAGTACCGGCGAATGGATTTGCAAACACATTATCCGGAAGTCTCGGATTAAGTGGAGTCTATTCGACGAAAGCATATGAATCAGCAAACACGAGCAATACAACGGCTTGCTCTACGGCTAATATTTATCAAGGACGATCGTTGAGTTGTACGGTGACTGGCGCAATTTTTTGCAGTTAATAATGACAATACGTACTAACCTTTTTGATAGAGAAAAAGTAAGGCTCGAATATTCGGGCTTTGCTTTCTTTTTTCAAAATCGTTCGTATATTTACAACGGATTCAGATCATTCTGAGCGAATTGCTCCAGACTTAGTAAGACGTAATTTCAATGTAGAATCTAAGAATCGAACTTGGGTATCTGATATCACGTAAATAAAGTGTTTTAGGGCTGGCTTTATCTCTGTGTGATCTTAGATTTGTATTCGAGAAAAGTAATAGATTGGTCTCTGAGCAACAAGAATGACTCCGAATTCGTTTTCAAACTTACTGATGAATCATTATAATAAATTTGTTATTATATTTTTTTTGTTTTTCTCTTTATTCTGTTACAAAGAACAAGAAGATAAAGACCACGTTCCAAAATACCCGGTGGAGATGCCTGGAGTTTGGAAAGAAGTAGGGGTGAATGAATTAAGATCTGGTAATACATTCGCATTTTCTAAAAATGGGACCGTCGTTTACATAGTTGACCCAGCAGTTTGTATAAAAAGAGAAAGAGCTATGATTGGTGAATATCTTTGGAGTAAAGCTGGTCTTCATATTTATTTTTATAAATTCCTCCAATTAGAAGGTGGCGATCTCGAAAAAGTTAAAAAGAAATGCGAGTCTGGAAACCCAGATGTAAAGTTTGAAGAGAGGCTCGCTATATTGAATTCAGGTAGTATAAAGTTTATACAGTACGGTGACTTCAAAGAGAAGAAGACGAATTATGATTTTGATGATCTTATTACCTTTAGAAATGGAGGGAACGAATTTTACCGATTTAGCGCATTTCCAGAACATTTTCAAGAGATTGTAGATCATGAAATTAAGGGTGAAAGAAGATTAATTTTGAAAAAAGGAAATGTGCATATTCTGAATAATACAGCAAAAGATATTATATTTAGTCTCGATTAGGGATTTTTAATGTTGAGATGCCAAAAAAAGCATCTCACTTTATCGGATTAGAAGTTTTCCAATATTCTTGATAACTTGCTGGAATACCTATATCTCTAAATTGTTTTATCTTAACTGAATCACCTTCGTAATAAATATCCGCAAATAAATTTCCCTCGCCTGCAAATTGTTCCATGGTTCCTGAATAAGTATTTATTGATCCGATCCTTTTGTATCGGTTAGTGTCTAATGTTGAAAGGCGGATTTTTAGATGGAAACTACCCTGGCGGAAATATTAAACGAAAAATGCTCTTGCTCCACTTTAAACAAAGAGCACTTGCAGGAAGAAATACATAAATTTCCGGTTACTGAAATAAAGACCAAAGGGATCGAACATTTCTATTCCGAAACCCCTTCTTTTATAAATGAAAAGGATAAAGAAGCTATCCAAGAAGTACTTAATTCTATTCGGAATGCATTGAAATTGCCTAATGTTCGAAAGAAGATTCTGGATAATTATGATGGCGATAATACTACAAAGGGCATTACTGGCGGGGTATTTTTAAGTCTGGATTTCCATCAGACAAAAGAAGGCCCTAAATTAATCGAGATCAATACGAATGCCGGTGGGGCCTATTTACAATTAAAACTTTTAGAAGCACAAATCAGATGTTGTAAGGCAGTAGATATTGCAATGCCAAATGTAAAGGCCTTACAAGATTTGGAGGAAAAGTTCTATTCCATATTTATGCAGGAATGGGCATCAAACAATCGAGTAGGTCAACCGAACTTTATTGCTATCGTAGATGAAAATCCTTCCGACCAGTTTTTATACCCTGAGTTTTTGTTGTTTCGGGATTTGTTTAGCTCCAAAGGGATTCACTCAGAAATTTTGGATCCTAGTCAGATCGTCTTAGTCGGTAATGATCTCTTCTTCGAGGGGAATAAGATAGATTTGATCTATAATAGATTGACCGATTTTCATCTTTCGAGCGATCCAAATTTAAAAATCCGTCAATCATGGGAAAACGGACATGTAATAGTAACTCCAAGTCCTATTGATTACGAACTATATGCCCGAAAATCAAATTTGTCTCTTCTGTCTGATCATGATTTTCTAATAAAAGCAGGACTTGATAAAAAAGATTTAGAAATTCTAATGAGTGCAATTCCCAAAACTAAGATGGTGAGCTTAGAAAATGCAGAAGAACTTTGGGAAAACAGAAAACGTATATTTTTTAAACCTAAAGAAGGTTTTGGAAGTAAGGCAGCCTATTACGGAGGAAAACTTACTAAAAGTAAATTTTCCGAGATCATAAATGGAGAATATATAAGCCAAGAGTTTGTGCCTCCTTCGGTTAGGGTCACTTCTATTTCCGGAGAAGAAAGGGAATTGAAAATGGATATTAGGGCTTATATCTATGACGACCAAGTTTTGCTTTTAGCTAGTCGTTTGTACCAAGGTCAGACTACTAATTTCAGGACGCAGGGAGGAGGATTCTCCCCCCTATACTCTTTACCTGAAATTCTGTAGATCTGGTTTTGTAGAAGTTAATTCTGCAAAAGTTTTTTCATATTCCGGATGAACTGTCCCAAATAGATAGTCCCAAACAGTTGTATAAAGTCCGTAATTATAACGGAAACTTTGGTGATGCATATCATGGTTGGTATTTGAGTTCACAAGTTTTAAGATCTTATTTGTACCCATCCAATGCGGAAAAATTTCATAACCACTATGGCCTAAAACATTTCGTATGATCTGAAATGTCATGAAAATCATCAGGGCCAAAGGGTGAACAGGAAATAATAAAGCCACGATTGGCATGATGAGGGAATGAATTAATGCCTCCCAAGGACTGAAAGAATAAGCGGTCCAAGGAGAAGGTGTAACCGAATCATGATGCACCTTATGAAATCTTTTATATAACAAACGAGTATGCATTAATCTATGTGTCCAATAAAAGTAAAAGTCCTGGATCCCTAAGATCAAAATTGTGCTTAGGATCAAATATCCCCAGCCATGATCTTCTATACGTTCGTAAAACTTAAAGTATCCATATTTTCTAAATAAAAATACGATCAGAGTTACTGAAGTATAAACGATCACTGAAGAAACAGAATATAGAAATTCTTTTTTGAACTGAGACGGTTTTGCATTCTTCTCTTGGATCTTTCTAAATTGAAACGGATGTTTCCAAATATAAAAGACCAAAAACGCAATACCTGCGAATAGAAAGTATCTTAAGAAATCTATTAGAAATATGATTGGGATTTGAGGAACCAAATCCATCATATATTGAAATAATTGTTTGTGAAAGTTCATGTTCGATCCTTTGCTCCTAAAGGGCTTTATGGATCATTAGAACATTTTTTCAGATTTGAATCCGATGGATTTCGGACAATTGCTGATCGATTCCGGATTCGATCGGTTATTTTGTTGAACTTCTTTGTTTTCTGAAATCGCTTGGGGTCATTCCTACTATTTCTTTAAATGCTCTATTGAATGGAGCAAGGGACCCGTATCCTAAATCCATTGCGACTCTAAGCACTTGAAAATCATTTTTGTCAGGATTAGAAAGTATAATCTTTGCTTCCTGTATTCTATAATGATTTAGGAATTCGTTGAAGTTTCGGTATCCTAAACCTTTATTGATAAGCCTACGTACCTTCTTCTCTGGAACGTTTAACTGTTTTGCTAAAGCTAAGATGGTCAGGCTTTCTTGCAGAAATATCTTTTGATCTTTTAAGAGAGAATCCAGTTTTTTGGTTAAGCCTTCATCCAAGAGTTCTTCGGCTGTTTCTTCTTTTTGTATTTCTCCGTTTGGAAATACATTCTCTCTAAATTGGAAGATCCTAAATGAGATAAAAAATACCAATACGAATATGAAAGAAGAATTGATCAGATCTAATTGTGAAGAATACCCAGCGTCCTTAGTGATCACTTCCATCAATACGACAGACATGCTATAAAGTCCTGTCACCCATGAGAAAATGACCCTGAATTCTCTTCTAGATTCCAGTAAGTCTATATTTTTATCCTTTAAAACTCTTCCTAAGGTGAGTAGAATTAGTCCAAGGTAGAATACCTGAGGCATACTGAATAAAACTTTGGAAAATACGGAGCCTTGGTTTCGAATATCTGAGGCAAGAAAAACATAAAAACAGAATGTATTTAAAGAAAGGAAGAGTATGCCATGCCAGACTTTCAGTTTGAACCCATCTTCAAATAGGCTGGATACAAATAGATAAAAAAGTACGGAAACTGAAAAGCATCCAGTATGGACAAGTACCAGAACGAATATATTTGTAGAATGATCCAACCAAGGGCAAATAAAATAAGCGATCAAAGAAGAAGTGAATAAACTCCCAAGAATACTTTGAGTGCTGAGTTTTACTCGGATTAGAAAGTTTAAGATTAAAAAGCCTAACTGGGCGATCGTAGCAGCTTTCAAATAATGGATCAGATCTGAAGTTTCAAACATTTTGAATGGATTTGATATTTCTACATCGTTTAGGATCTCTTTCAATCGAAAATTTCAAATGGAAAAGGGCATTTTGAGTGAACAAATCGTCTCATAACTTTTGTAAGGATGGAACTGATGGCTGTATCTAACGCTTCAAATTCGGATTATTTATTTGTGGATGATCCGACACTATCCAAGTTAATCCCACTCTTGGACGTTTGGTCATTTTCATTCCCGGAGTCTGAATTTGCGATATTTGATTGCGATCTAAAATGCATTCATTTTAAATTGTCTTCTTTTTGCGACATATCTTCCACAAAAGATTTTTTGGGAAAAAAATATTCCGAATTCGGTCCGGAATTTTTACTAATCGAAGATGATAAATTCAGTCAAGTTTTAAATGGGGCTTCTTTTGAAATTGAAAGTAATTTCGGAGATAGAATTCTACAAATCCGGATCTCTTACATGAAACTTTTCGATCAGGATTCAGGCTTGATCTTTTTGGCGTTTGTGGATCGTACGAAAGAAAATATTAAAATACGAAACGTTTCGAATTTTACTGAGAAACAAATTTCCTTCTTAAAGCAGGAACAGTCCCTATACAGGGAGATCATTTCCATATTCAATTGGAGGCAAGAGATTGAAGGAAAAGGCGGAAATAAGATCTGGATGCAGCAAGCTCTTCCAAATTTGAATACTTCTCTTATGCAGGGATCTGGGATCGGAGCATTAATCACTTCCTTAGGAGCCGTGTTCGAAACGGCTCAAAAGGATGATAATAATGCGATCGTTCCTCTTGCTTTTATGGATTTATTGGAAGAGAATTTTCATGTTACTAAAAGATTGATCAAAACGATGGCGGATGCTCAGATTGTTTTCGAAGGAAATTATCTAAATACGGAAGAAACTTCTTTATCGGAAGCGATAAAGATCGTAGATGAACAAGTGGATTATCTGGACGATATGCTTCAGATCAAAAAGCAGCACGTAGTAATGTCTGTTCTAAAAAAATTGGAATCCCCAAAGATCGTTATTAGCAAGGACGCTTTAAAGACGATAGTCCGGGAGATACTCATCAATGCGATGAAATATTCTCCGGACGGTGCTGAAATTATTATTCTTTATCTTAGAACTGATAATAATTTTATTATGAAGTTTATCAATCCTCCCAATTATAAAGAGATCGAGAACTTAGATTGTAAAAATTCGGAAGAGATTGCCTTATTCCAACCCTTCTTCCGATTGAAAAAGGCAGTCGACGAAAGATATTCCAAAGAGGAATTCGGGATCGGTTTAGGTCTTCCTATCGTAAGAAAACTAGCGGAAGATATGAAAGCTAGAGTTTATTTTACCGTCACAAAGTCCAATATTTATGAAAAGGAAGAAAGGGAAGTCTGCACTTCTTTACAGTTCCCAATGATCTAAAATTAATAACGACTTCCGTTATGCCCTGCTCTTGAAAGGATTTCGGAAGCTATTTTTCTTAAAGGTAATATTGTTTCTGCCGCCCCCAATTCGATCGCTTCTTTGGGCATTCCGAATACGATAGAGCTGGATTCGTCTTGAGCAACGGTATATGCTCCTGTGTTTTTCATCTCTAATAATCCTCTGGCGCCGTCGTCTCCCATTCCGGTCATTATGATCCCTAAAGAATTTTTGCCGACTTGCCTCGAAACAGAACGAAAAAGTACGTCTACGGATGGGCGATGCCGATTGATCGGAGGACCGTCCTTTAAATCTACATAAAATCTAGCTCCGCTCATTCGAACAGTCATGTGTCGGTTTCCGGGGGCGATCACCACTCTACCTGGAGAAATTTCATCTCCCTGTTCCGCTTCTTTCACCTCTAATTGACAGATTGAATTTAAACGTTTAGCGAATTGGGCCGTGAATTTTTCGGGCATATGTTGTACGATCGCGATAGGAGGAGAAAGAGGAGGAAGTTCGGTAAGGATAGTTTCTAACGCATTTGTTCCTCCCGTCGAAGTTCCGATTGCGACTAATTTCCAGGTTGTATCCGCAGAAATCCCATGATTCTGCGATGGCTTGGATACCTGTATACGGTTCGAGTCATGACTATTATGAATTACTAATTTAGAAATCCTGGATTGAGAAGCGGCATGAACTATCCTCAAGAAAGATTCGGCAGATTCTTCTAAAAACCCACCTACGTTTAATTTCGGTTTGGAAATAACGTCTACAGCTCCGGAACTGATTGCTTCCATTGTGATTTTGGCGCCTTCCATGGTAAGGGAAGAACAGATCACAATCGGAGTTGGTCTTTCCGCCATGATCTTTTTTAAAAAGGAAATACCGTCCATCCTTGGCATTTCGATATCCAGAATGATCACATCCGGCCATACGTTTTGCATTTTCTGCAACGCGAATATAGGATCAGAAGCGGTTAAAATTTCGGACACATTGGGGTCTTTTGTAAGGATTGCGCTTAAATTCTGTCGAACGACTGCCGAGTCGTCCACGATCATCACAATATAATGTCCGTTCATATCTTTTGGTAAACTGATGTCCGCATGAGTTTGAAATTGCTGCGGATGCCGGTTAAGGATTCGGAATGGCCTATGATCAGAATAGAACCCGGGGAGAGTACGGATTCGATCTTATCTATTATCATTTGTTTTTCTTTCGATTCGAAATAGATCATTACATTTCTTAGAAATACCAAATTCGGTTGAAAACTTCCAGGCAATTTTTCCAAGGTTGTAAGATTTGCCACTTCGAAACGTATTCTTGATCGGATTTCCTTTGCAAAAGTAAAATACCCAGTATATTCTTCTCTTCCCTTCAAACAATATCGTTTTAAATAATGACCGGGTATCTGTTCCGATCCTTGTAAGGGGTAAAAACCGTTTCTTGCTTTTTCTATACTATCATTGCAGATATCCGTACCCAAGATAGACCAGCTATCCGAGCCCAACTTATCCTGCATGATCAACGCTGCACTGTATGCTTCTTCTCCGGTAGAAGCGGCTGCACTCCAAATTTTAGTAGGAGGATTATCATGATTTGATAATATGTTTTCTAAAAACGTATAGTGTTCAGATTCTCGAAAGAAGTGAGTCACATGAGTGGTGATCAAACTGATGAAAATATTTCTCTCGCCTACATTATGATCGCTTTTGATGATATCTAGATATTCTCCATAAGAAGAACAATTGCAAGCCCTGACCCGCCTGGATAAGCGACTTGCGATCAAGTTTTTCTTTTTTTCGCCCATGCGGATCCCCGTATATTTGAATATCAGGTCTGCGAAGGATACATATTCAGATTGGCTAAGGTTTATGTTCGCACTCATGAAGGTCCTACAAGTGTAAGATCTTCGATCTCTTCATCCGTTTTCCCGTAAAGAGAAACTACTTCGTTGAAATCGAGCATCATAGAAGGATTCAAGAGTATAACGACTCTGTTTTCCAGTTTTCCGATCCCTCGGATAAAATCCGTTTGAATACTCGCTCCGAATGCCGGAACAGGATCTACCAATTCGGGAGGAATAGTTGCAACTTCGTTTACGGAATCCACTAAAATACCTGCGATAATATTTTTATCATCATTAGGAATTTCTAAAATGATAATGCAGGTTCTTTTAGTTGCTTCTATATCTCGATTCTGAAATAATCTTGCCAGGTCCATTACCGAGACAACGTTTCCTCTCAGATTAATCACTCCGCTGATAAATTTGGAAGTCCTGGGAACCCTAGTCGGTTCCCGAAATTCCAAAATTTCCCTAACCTTAAGTATCTCCACACCGAATTCGTCCTGTCCCAGTCGGAACGTGAGATACTGATTTGCATTAATTTGCATTGCTCTCATCGGAAAATCTCCTTAGAAACGACCGAACTTAGATTCGTCGAAATTGTGATTTCCGTTTCTATGTTCTCTATGGTTTCCGGAAGATTTACCAGAGTAAGCCGGTTCCATTAAGGAACTAGAATATGTTTCTTCCATTCCGGTAATTCTGAAATGTTGAACTACTTTTTGCAGACCCTGAGCCTGCGCGGATAATTCTTCCGCCATGCTGGATAACTCTTCCGATGCGGCAGCGTTCTGTTGGGTGACACGATCCAACTGGCTCATCGCCGTGTTGATCTGTCCAACGCCTTGTTTTTGCTCTCTGCTTGCTGCGGAAACTTCCTTGATCAAATCAGAAATTTTGGTTATATTCGGAATAATCTCTTCTATCAGACTTCCCGCTTTTTCGGCGATGTTTACCGAATTTTTAGCAAAATGACTGATCTCTCCCGCATAACTTTGGCTTCTTTCTGCAAGTTTTCGCACTTCGTTGGCTACCACGGCGAAACCCATTCCATGTTCTCCCGCTCTTGCTGCCTCGATAGCTGCATTCAAGGCGAGGAGGTTGGTTTGGTATGCGATATCTTCGACTGAAGTGATCTTTTCCGCGATATCTTTCATAGCCTGCACTGCGAGACGAACTGCTTCTCCACCTTCATTCGCATGGTTGACCATGCTGGACGCCATTACTTCCGTTTGTCTGGAATTGTCCGCGTTTTGCTCGATGGTTGCGGTTATTTCTTCCAGAGAAGCGCTTGTTTCCTCTACGTTAGCCGATTGCTCCGTAGCCCCTTGACTCATAGTTAATGAAGTTGCACTTACTTCTTCTGAAGCACTTGCAAAAGAAGAAGCTGCTTTGCCCACTTCGGATATACTTCTGGAAAGTTTTTCGATAGTGCTATTTACAGAATCTCTTAGTTCTCCCAGTTTACCTTTGTAATTTCCTTTTACGAATTGGGTTAGATCCCCTTGTTCTAAGGAAGATTGGATTTCCATAACCTCGTTGATTGGACTTACGATCGCTTCTAAAGTAGCATTCACTCCTTCAATGATACGTTTGAAATCTCCCTTATGTTTACTTGCATCCGCTCTAGTATCTAATTTTCCTAATACTGCAGCTTCTGCTAATGCGTTCGCATCTTCTATCAGACCCTTGATATTGGATCTTACCTGGTCGATTGCTTCGTTAATGAATCTTTTTTTACCTGGAAGTTTTTCGATGTCGGCGTCCATATTTCCTTCGCCGAATTGTTTGAAACATTCCATTGCCTTTTTCTTAACTGCGATATGGGAGAATACCATATCGTTGATGCCATCGGACATTGTTTTGAAAGCGCCCTTAAATTTAGAGCTATCTATTTTAACATCGATATCTCCTGCCTCATGCTCTTGGGACATTTTGGACATTTCTTGGATGAGACCTTTTATATTTCCTCTTACCTGATCGATTGTTTCGTTGATGAATTGTTTCTTACCTGGAAGTTTTTCAATATCGGCGTCCATATTTCCCTCGCCGAATTGTCTGAAACATTCCATTGCCTTCTTCTTAACTGCGATATGGGAGAATACCATATCGTTGATGCCGTCGGACATTGTTTTGAAAGCTCCTTTGAACTTAGAGCTATCCATTTTAACATCGATATCTCCTGCCTCATGCTCTTGAGACATTTTGGACATTTCGAGCATAAGTTCCTTTAAAGAAGATTGCAGGACAGACAAGTGTAATAGAAGACCGTTTTGATCCAAGCGGTCCATATCGATCTCGCTTGATAGATCTCCTGATGAGATTTTTTTAGCAATTTTGGCTAAGAGAGAGTAGTCGCCACCCAATTGTTGTCGGATCTGAACATTGATTCTCCAGATTAAGATAGCAAATAACGTAATAACCCCTAAGGAAAGGGAAACGATCAGGATAGAAGTGGTAAATATAGATGTTACGGTTGTTTCGGACTTTCTTTTGTTTGATTCCGCAATGTATTCCGAGATTTCTTTTGTCGCCGATAAGAATCGATTCGCAGCTATTTCTTCTCTCGCTCTAAATTCTTTCTCTTCCAAGCCATTCGGGTTTTCCAGAAGTATTCCGCTCGCAAAGGTTTGTAAATATTCTTCGGAAACAAATCTCGCGGAGGAGATTAATTCCTCTTCTTTCTTCTCAGAAAATAGATCCAAACTTTTGGAAAATAATGAGGAGAGACCTTCTTGGTTTTTCTGAATTTTGGATACGATCTCTTGCTTACGAGTTTGATCCGTATTGAAATAATTCTCAAAGACCAAGGACCTTAGATTCGAAAAGTGTGTGGAGGCCTTTTCGATATTTACGGAAAGAGGGGAATCGCCCCCTGCCTTTTGGATCCGGTCCATTTGGTAGATAGACAAACCATCTATAATCCCAAGACCAGCCAATCCTATTATAAACATTGTAAGTAATTTCTGTGCTACGCTCATTTTCTTCCTCCAACTCCCGAGGGGAGCCAATATTATTTATAGGCCCTCGAGAGGGTCGTGATTTGCTGATTCAAATTTGTATTTAATGTTTCTTCGTTATCCATCCTTACCCTGGAAAGTAAGGCTGTTGTATCTATGATCATTGCGACGGAGCCGTCGCCCATCAGAGCGAATCCACTGACGCCTTGGGTATCTTTAAAAAAACCGCCTAACGGTTTAATAACGGAATGAATCCTTCCTAACAATTCGTTGACGATCAGTCCTGCTTGAAGATTTCCAGAACTTACAACTACAAGATTTCTTCTTCCTTCCTCTTTAGGTTCACCGAACCAATCGTTCATATCAACATAAGGTATAATTTTATCCCGTACTTTTATATAATTCTGTTCTCCCACTAAGAACTCCTGCGGATGGAATTCCATACACTCCTTCACCATATCTAAAGGGATTGCATATTGGTTTTTGCCGATCCTCAAAAGGAATCCGTCTATATTTGTAAGTGTAAGCGGCAGAAAGATCTTAAACCTGGTTCCTTTTCCTTTTTCGGAACTGAGCTCTATTCTTCCTCTTAAAGACTCTACATTCTTTTTTACTACGTCGAGCCCGACCCCTCTTCCGGAGAGTTCAGTTACGCTTGCTGCGGTAGAAAAGCCTGGTTCGAATAATAAGGAATAAATCTGATCTTCTTTGATCGCATCGCCTTCTTTATATAAACCTTTTTCTTTGGCTCTGCGTAAAACTACTTCCGGATCTATTCCTTTCCCATCGTCGGAAATCATTATGAGGATCTCTCCAGCTTTGTAGGAAGCTTCCAATACGATCAATGCTTCGGGATTTTTTCCTAATGAGATCCTTTCTTCTTCCGAGGATTCGATCCCGTGGTCTATAGAATTACGGACCATATGAGTGAGAGGATCAATCAGGTTATCTATTAAATTTTTATCAAGTTCTGTTTCTCCGCCTCTAATTTCTAGTCTAACGGATTTTCCGATTTGTTTTCCTAATTCGAATACGACCCTGGAATATCTGCTAAATAAGGTTTGAACAGGAACCATTCTAAGTTTTAAACTGTTGGAACGTATTTCTTCCAAAAGACGAGACATGCGGTGCGTGAGTTCTTCTAAAAATTCATCCTTTGAATGTAAGGCGATTTGTTGCAAAGCAGAAGAGATCACTACAACTTCTCCCACTTGATCTACCACTAAGTCTAATTTATCCGCGTCTACTCGGATACTTCTGGAAGAAGAAGATCTATTCTTGGAATTTCCGTTAGATCTTTCCTGAGATTCACTTTTGTCCGTTTTCGTTTCGGAAAGATCGAAAGGTTCTATTCCGATCTCGATATCCAAGCCTGCGAATTCGAAGGACTCTTGGATCTCTTTTTGAGTGAGTTCGGAATGATAAACGACTTCTATGTCTAAAAAACATTCGGAAGGTTCTATCTCGGTAAATTTAGGGATTCTAGTTTCATTTAATCGGATCTGCGATAGTTTTCCTTTTTCGGAAAGATATCTAAGGAACGGATAAGGATCCAGACCGTTTACAAACAAATTTCTGCCGCAAGAGATAGAAAGTTTCCAAGTTTGGGAGCCATTTGTATCCGGAGTTTTATTCGAAAGTTTAATTTCAGGAAGTAAAGAACCAGGAGATTGTTTTGAAAGATTGAAAATCAAATTTTCTCCTTCCTTCAAAATTTCCTCATTTTCGAATTCTCCCGCCTCGAATGTTTCCAAGCGAAGAAGTAAATGGTCTTTACATTGAAGCACGATCTGAATCAGATCGCCGGAAGGTTCAAGACTACCTGATCGGACTTTGTCTAAGGTCTCTTCCAAAAAGTGTACAAAATCAGAAATTTTAGAAAAATCGTACATTCCCGCTGTACCTTTGATTGTGTGAACCGATCTAAATAGGGAATTTAAAAGTTCCTTTTCTCGATTTCCTTCACCGATACTTACTAAATCCCTTTCTAAGGATTCGAGCATATCTTTGGTCTCGGAAATAAAATCCGCAAAGCCTGGTTTTTCGCGAGGATCCATTTCTATTCCTTCGATGTCGTTTCTGGAATGTGGTTTAGTAGAAAATCTTTATTATAAAATTTTACTATTCTCTCTACGGATTCGGATGAGGATACTACAGCGAGTTTGTTCCCTTTGGATTCCAATTCCTTTTGGATAGAGAGCAAAAACTGCAAGGAAGAAGTATCGAACTCGGTAATTTCGGAAAGATCCAGACTTAGATCCGAATCAGTGTAAGGAAGAAGTTTTGACCGTATCGATTCTAATTTACGAGCCTTCAGTTCTCCTTTTATTTTGATTTTATTCTTACGATTGGTATCCATAGTGGTAAACCGGAATTATATTGATTAAACCACTAATCTGGAGACGGAACTGAGAAGTTGATCCATGCTAAAAGGTTTTGTAATCCAAGCGCGAATACCTTGTGCGACTAACTTGTCCTTCATTGCGGTTTGGGATTCCGTGGTTAACATTACGATGGGAAGAAATTGATAATTGCCGGAAGATTTAACCTTCTCCACGAATTCCACTCCATCCATAATAGGCATATTTACATCGCAAACTACTAATTTAAGATCCGGACTTAATAGTTCTAAACCTTGCGCTCCATTCTCCGCTTCTAATACTTCGTATCCTTTGGATTCAAGAGTTACTTTCACTAGTTTTCGTTGAGCAGGAGAATCGTCTACGATCAGAATTTTCTTGGACATATAGCATATTCCTTTTTGTTAAACCTCATTCGATATCAGGTTAAGAGATCGAATAAGATATTCTTTATATATTTTTATAGAATCCGAATTTTATTTCGAATGAGAAAGGAGTTATTCGCTAAAGTTGTAGATGAATAATAATGCTAACGTTAACAGTTAATTTAATTATTAAAGTAGATTAGCTTTCAACTTTCCTGAAGAAATAGGACGAAGGAAGAAAAAGAATCATTCAATAAATTTATTTTATTTATTAACAAAGATAGTTTTTGAAAAATTGATATTTGATAACACATTCTAATTTTTGTTCTTCAAGATTTATTGATTAGATTAACACATTAATGATTCTTAATGCGTCATTTGATATTGAATGCATGGCAATTAAGTCAAAATATACATATCATTCCGGAAATTTATTGAATAAAGGATATTTCCCCCTTTCGATAGGATCATTTACTACCTAATTTAGGGGAGAGAAGTTAGGCGTGTTTCGAATGCGTTAGTCATTTCTGAATATCAAAACTTGTTCTAAGAGTGGTAATTTAGTTTGGCTTCAAATTATTGGCCAAATTTTGCCGATTTATCGCAGATTCGGGTTTTAGGCCTTCCGGACAGTCCAGGAAGTGCTTTACTAAATTGAGCGATCGTAGCCGCCTTTCAAATATTGGATCAGATTTGTAGTTTCAAACATCAATCTACGATAGGCAGTGAAACTGTGGCGAGTACCACTTCAGCAGGTTTTTCTCCGAGAGAATGATCGATAACATTATGTATAGAGAAAATCCCGCCGTGTTTTTTTATCACGAAGTCCACGATCGTCAATCCTAAGCCTGTAAAATATTCCTCGTCTTCCAATTCTTCATCCACAAAACCTGCGAGTCGATAGAATGGTTGTTTGACTAGTAGCTCCTTGTTTTTAGGAATTCCAGGAATCGATTGTGGATCGAATTCGTTTTTCAGATTGATATTTAAATACCCTCCTGATGCGGAGATGTATATATTTATGACTGAATTATTGGAAGAATATTTCAAAGCATTAATCAATAGTTCTGTAAATATCCGGCTGAGTGAATCTGGGTCTGCATCTATATCGTATCCGCTAGTAGGAAAGGAAATTTGCGGGATTAATACATTCTTCTTTTTACTATATTGTTGGTTAGAATTTTCCAATTTTAATCTAGATTTTTCCAATAAATCATATATCTGGCCGCTGTTCGTTTTTTGAAAAGAATCTTGAAAGTTTTTGTTGAGTATCTCTAAACTTTTTTCGAGAGAGCGAAGTCCTTTTTTAGTATAATATATATTCTCAAAAAGTAATTCTACTACATCGGAGGAGAAGTTATAACTTGATTCTTCCTTTTTAGCGCTTGCTTGTAGTATTTCTACAATGCTTACAATTGCTCCGAATCCTCCTCCGCTAAAAAAACTTTGTTTTAGATTATTTAGTGTACTCTTGGAAAGATCTATATTTTTTTCTAAGTCAGTAAGCCAGGATTGTTTGTAAAGGATCCAATTTAGTTGAGCCTTCAGACGCTCTTCATTTTCCTGAATTAGGATCCTTTCGCTTTCTTTCAGACGTATAAATTCCGAAATCCTATCTAATATTTGGTATAATCTTTCTCTATCGATCGGTTTGATAATATAATCAAATATTCCTAATTTCATTACTTTGATGATAATTTCAGGAACGTCATTTCCTGAAATTACAATGAATAGGGACTCAGGCTTCTTTTCTTTTATCTTTTTGATAAAATCGAATCCGTTCATGACGGGCATTTCCAGATCCACTAAATAAAGGGAATATTCCTTTATTTCTGCCATCTCGCATGCGACTTTTCCGTCTGGGGCAGTATCTGCATCTACGCCGAAACTTTTGGCTAATCTTGCGATGAGATCTCGAGTTTCTCTTTGGTCTTCTACTATTAAGATTGGGTTATGTAGGTTTAATCTGAATATCATTATTAAAACAGAGCGTGTTTTAAATATTTTGCATATAGAAAGGTTCTAAAATATGAACTTTAAGTTTTCGTTATGCAGAACCAATTGCAATGAATTTGGATAACTTTGTAAAGATGAAAAAGTAAAACATTTTTTTTAAATCATGGATGATTAATGGACAATAATTTGTGTAATGCGTTATCCGCTTGTTTGAAAACAAATCTATCGAGAAAAAAATACAGATATAGATTCTTTTCCCCTACCAATATCCTTTCCACTTACTGGTTGCCAAAACGGCATAAATGAACATTACATTTAGATTTAGTAGAGAATTTTCAATATTAAAATTGTCCAAGCTTATATATTTAGAAAGATAATGATTATAAATCGTATTAAAATCTATAAAGGCCTGCCTTAGGTCTATCTATATAGGGAATCTTTAATTGTATTAACTGTGCTGATTGGATGGGAGTTAAATTTATAGATTAGATTTGTTTTGAACTTGGAGGTTTATCATGGACCCAAAACTTCTCTTGGAAAATTTACTCAATCCTCCTGTTTTATTTTTCTTCCTGGGAATTCTTGCGGTATTGCTTAAATCCGGATTAGAAATGCCAGATACTTTATCCAAATTTTTTGGAATGTATTTGATGTTTGCCATCGGCTTTAAGGGTGGATTTGAATTGGCAGAAGCCAAATTTACCTCTGCAAACTTATTTACTTTGATTGCCTGTAGCGGAATGGCTTTACTCGTGCCAATCTATACTTTCTTCATCCTTAGATTAAAATTAGATGTACATAATGCAGCAGCTATAGCTGCAACTTACGGTTCAGTAAGTGCAGGGACATTTGTCACTGCTCACGCATTCTTGAATAATCTACATTTGGAATTTGATGGATTCTTGGTGGCCGGTCTCGCTCTCATGGAATCTCCAGCGATCATTATAGGAGTTGCAATCGATCGTATTGCGAAAAAGAATTTGGGTGGAGAGTTTTCCTGGAAAGAACTTCTGAGAGAAGCTTTCTTAGGAGGATCCATTTTTCTTTTAATCGGTTCTTTGATTATAGGTATGTTGACTGGCGAAAGCGGCTGGAACGCGGAAAAACCTTTTGCTGATGCTCTTTTTAAAGGAATGCTTTCCTTCTTTCTTTTGGACATGGGCTTGGTCGCAGCAAAAAAACTGAAGGATTTGAAAACTGCAGGTGCTTTTTTAGTGATCTTTGCGATCTTAGTTCCTTTGGTCAACGCCTCCATTGGATTAGGCCTTGCTAAACTGATCGGTATGACTGGTCCGGATGCGTTCATGTTCATGATACTTTGTGCTTCAGCTTCTTATATTGCTGTTGGTGCAGCGATGAGAACTTCTGTCCCTGAAGCAAATCCAAGTTTGTATCTACCGATGTCTCTCGCAGTTACATTTCCCTTTAATGTAATTATTGGAATTCCTTTATACTGGTTTGCAGTCCAACACTACTTGTAAGTGATTTATATAAGATTCCTTCTTTACAAAAAAGAATATTGAATTAAAACTCCACGGGATTTATATCCGAGGAGAGAATGGAATGATATTAGCAGTAAGAATTTTAGCAGCTATTGTCGGCTTATTGCATGTATGGATCTTCATAATGGAAAGTGTATTATGGATGCGTCCTCGTATCCACAGAAGATTTGGAGTGACTGATACAAAATTAGCAGAAGCAATGAAAGGTGTCTTTTTGAACCAAGGATTCTATAATCTATTTCTTGCTATCGGTGCATTGTACGGAGCCATCTTTTTCGAGATGCATTCATGTCATGCTCCTGCGATCTTAGCATTCTCTTGTCTTTCCGTTTTTGGGGCAGGGCTTGTATTATTAGTTTCTAAACCTGCGATGGCAAGGGCTGCGATTATCCAAGGACTACCTCCTTTGATTGCAGTTATTTTATATTTTATTTCCATGAACGAATAAAATTTGAATATATTCGCCCGGAAAGTTTTAAGGAAGTTCTTAGGATTTTTTCGGGCGTAACAATTACTAAGACACACAGTTGTAATCTATCTTTCAAAAATTTACTTGTGAGAATTGTTTAAAATCGGACTCTTAAGCTAACGTTCGCAAGTTGAAAAATAAAAAGCTCGCATCCGAAAATCCCGAACATCGTTCTTTAATCCTGCTTCGTTAAGCCTAAGGTCGGTTTTGATCTTATTGGATATAAGAACATGTAGATTTGAAATCAAATTTTCAATCCAAGGAATACCCGATGCAGATTCGTTCCGCAATCGTCATCATATCTATTTTAATTTTTCCAAACTTACTTTTCTCGGAAGAGATCCAAAAAATCGGATCCTTTGATTTGATTACCAGCTTAAATTCTTCAGACTCTCATACTTGGGAAATTACAGAAGAACCCCTGGACCCAAAACAATTTTCCTTTTCTTATTTAAGTGGAGAAGATCCCGGAATTAAAACAAGTCCATACAATGCTCCAGGTGTATATAGGGTTTCCAAAGAATCAATACGAAAGGTTTATATAATCAAAAAATTTATAGCTCCTGAAACTTGGAAGGCAGCGGGAGTTTCTGTTCGTTTAGGTACTCTAACAGATAAGGATAAAACCTATCTGAATGGAAAGTTGATTGGAGAAACCGGGGACATGAATTCTTCGGAACCACAAGCATATGATAAAATTAGAATATACTCTATTGCTCCTGGTCTTATCCGAGCTGGAAAAGAGAATATACTAATCTTAGAAGTGCAGAAATATTTTCATCCGGAAGCAGGGATAGAGCAAGACAGAACAGAGATCGGGGATACTCGACTCATCCAAGGGGATTATTATAGGACGGAATATACTAAAGTTGCTCTACTGATGATCTATCTTACGGTAGGAGGATATTTTTTATTTTTATTCATGAGAAGACGGGCAGATACCGAGAACTTGTATTTCGGACTGTTTACAATATTTCTGGTGATTTACCAATTTCTAAGAAATCAGCTTAAATATGAGCTTGGAATTCCATTCTTATATATGAAGAAAACAGAATATATTATTCTGACTTCCCTTATTCCAATATTTGCAAATTTTATCCGATCTTATTTTAAATTTCCAAGAGGAAAATTTATCAATGGGTTGGATGCAATTTACGGAGTTTTTATACTCTTCTATATAGTTTCGAATAATGTAATTTTATACAATATGTTAAATAGTTCCGCTGTGCAGTTGGGCTGGGCGGCTTATTTGATCCTGATCTCTTATTATTTGATCCGTAAGATCAGAACAAAAGACCGAGATGCTTTACTAATCTTGATTGGAGTTTCCATTGTGGCTTTGTCTACTGTTCTGGATACAATGTCCAATCGGAACCTATTTGTTTTTCCTAGAACCGTAGGTTATGCATTCTTCTTCTTTATTATCAGTATAGCGACTATTCTTGCTAATAAATTTGTGAGATTGAATGAGCAAGTAGAAGAATTGAATGAACATCTGGAGCAGAAGGTAGAAGAAAGGACTCAGGAGTTAAATGAATCTTTGGCGTATGTAAGTAAACTGAAGACACAACAAGATGGAGATTATTTTCTAACTTCTTTATTGATTCGTCCTTTATTTACGAATAATACCGCCAGTCCTTTTTTGAAGATAGATTTCTTTTCCAAACAAAAAAAAGCAATTTTGTTCAAAGAGAAACATTATGAGATCGGTGGAGATATAAGCATCTCTGGAAATATTTCCATCCAAGGGGAAAAATATACAGTATTCGTAAATGGAGATGCGATGGGGAAATCTATTCAGGGTGCGGGTGGAGCACTTGTGATGGGGACAGTTTTCCAATCATTATTAACCAGGACCAATCGTAACGGAGGATACTCTAAAGCTCCTGAATCTTGGCTTAAAGAATCGTTTTTAGAACTCCAAGGTATTTTTGAATCTTTTGATGGATCAATGTATATTTCGGTAGTGATCGGCTTATTGAATGAGAGAACTGGAGGTCTATATTATATCAATGCGGAACATCCTTGGCCTGTGCTGTATAGAGACGGATCGGCTGGATTTTTAGAAAATGAGCTCACTCTTCGTAAGATAGGAATTCCTGGTAATGAGGAGAACTTTTTCGTCAAATTTTTCAAATTAAAAAAGTATGATATACTAATATTAGGATCGGACGGTAAGGACGATGTTTTGATTGGGAGCGATGAAAGAGGAAGGATCGTAAACGAAGACGAAACAAAATTTTTAAGAACTGTAGAAGAATCGAGAGGAGATCTAAAGCAGATATATGAAAAAACTATTCAATTCGGAGAATTGACTGACGATTTCACTCTTTTAAAATTAGAATATCTTGTAGATCCAGTATTAAAAAATGAAACTTCTTTGAATGAAGTATTGGAACAGGCAAAAACACTCTACAAGAAAAAATCTTATTCCTCTCTTGTGGATTATCTGAATGAATACAAAACAATTTTTTCTGATAGGGAAGAATTCTTTATTATACTTGGAAAATCCTATCTGAAACTTAAGGATTTTTCTTCCGCAGCGAGATATTTTGAAAGAGCAGCGAATTTAAATCCAAATAGATTGGAATCTCAATATTACGCTTCTTATTCCAGTAAATTGAATAAGGATTTCCAAAAGGCAGAATATTTTGGAAAAATCGCATATTCTTTAGATAAAAATTATCTGAATAATCTGATCAACTTGGCAGATGTTTATAAAAACTTAAACCAATCGGAAGAAGCCAGAAAATTTGCAGAGAGAGCGCAAGTGATAGATCCTAATCATCCAATTCTTTTAAAACTTACGGATGTTTTTTAGAAAAGTTTAGGATATACCAATTGATCCATTCATTCTTGGAGGCGAACTTTAATCCGGTAACAGATTTTAATGCGGAAATCAGCAGCTTTCTGTTTCTAGATCTTGAGTCTTCTTGTAATAATCGAATTAAAACTGGCACACTTGCCGGATCTTTTTTCGCTCCTAATTGAGAGACCGCAACCTGATGAAGATTGATATTCTCGCTTTCCGCATATTTCTCCAAAATTTTACGGGATTCCTCTCCTGGAATTGAAGTAATTGCAGCGAGAGTGATAGGGGCCAAATCAGGAAAATCTTCTGTTTTTTTATCTAAGAGAGAAAGAGATTTAGGAGACGCGATCATTCCTAAACTTTCAGAAGCGATCTTTGCTAATTTTTGGTCTTTAGATTTGCAAGCTTCTTCCACGTATGGAAGACCTTCTTCTGAGCCTATTGCACCTAATGCCCAAACTGCTCCGTATTTTGCTTCAGTCTGATCTTCCTTTAATACTTTAACAAGTACTGGGATACTTTTTTTATCACCTAAATATCCTAAGGATTGAGCAATGATCTCTCTGTCTGGAATATTAGGATCTAATAATGTTTTTTCTATCTCTTCTCTTGCTTTTGAAAATTTGATACGACCTAAAACATGGGCCGCAGGAGCCTTTGCTAAAGATTTACCTTTTACCAAAACTTCTAAAATACTGAGTGAAAATCCAGGATTGGTCACTCCAATTAGAACATCTGCTGCCCTGTATCGGATCTCCTTATCTTGGTTCTCTAAGATAGGAAGAGCCAAAGGTAAAATTTTAGGATCTTTGATATCTATCAAAGCAATGGAAGAATTTTCTCTTCCCTTATCAAAATCAGACTGTATAGCTTTTACCAAAAGTGGAATAGATTTTTTACTTCTGATCTTTCCAAGAGCCAAGTAAGTGGCTGCCAAAGTTGGGCCAGGCTCAGAATGAGAAGACAGATCTATCAGATAATCTTCCGCTTCAGGAATATTCAATTTTCCTAATGCCATTGCAAATGTTTTGGCCTTTTCTGGATCTTTATTTGATTTTGCAGAAGCTAAAATAATACCTCCCGATTGTCTTGCATTGATCCGGACCAAAGTATCCACGGCTAATAATCGAATATTTGCATCTTCTTGGTTTAGTATGCTTGCTACACGGTTTCCTGCCTGTGGATCTTCCATTCTTGCAATGGATTCCAAGACTGTAGCTATATCAATTCCCGATTTAGGATCTAAAAAGTTTAAAATTTCAGGAAGGGAAGATCTATCTTTCCAGATCCCTAAAGCTAAGATTGCTGGGCCTTTTGTAATTTCTTCCGAAGATCTCATCCATTCTCTTGCGATAGGTATGAACTTTTTTTCGTTTCTGGAAGCTAATTCTAAAATAGCTTGGGCTCTTGTTCTTGGATTCTGGCTTTTTAGATCTGAAGCTACTTGTTCTAAGCTTGGGACTTCTTCTTCATGGACCTCGGGTAAAAGATCTGGCCGAGGAGGTCCAAAACATCCATAAGTCAAACCGAAAACTAAAACGGCACCTATTGCAGATCTGCTGAATAAAAATAGCATCATAAAAATAGAATATACCCTAAACTTCATAAATATTATCTAGGCACCGATTCGTAAACTTGCCTTAACTGTAATAATTCCTTTTGCCAAGAAGCAATATCAGAATTTGCCTGAGGAATTTGAGAAGAATCCATTCTGCCTTGTTGGATTGCGTATTGGACTAACTGTATTCTGGATTCTAATTCAGATATTTTATAAGAGAAGTAAGCTTTCTGTTCATCCGGAGTTACATTCGGATCGGTTGGACGAGTAGGGGCCGATCCAGGTTGCGCATATCTACCTTCGTTTCTTGATAAAGCAAATTTAGATTCAGCTGAAGTTACCTTATCTAATTGTTCTCTAGCCTTCTTTTCATCTTCAGATGTGAGCCCGGGACGGAATTCACTTGGAATATAAATATTACGAGGGTATCTTGCTGCAAAATCGATCCATTCTTCCCGGATCTTTTCTCTTTCTTCTTCTGATTTCTTTTCTCTAAAGGCTGCAGGCCAAAGTCTTTTAGCAGGACCTTCTAAATCTGGATCTTCTTCAAAAGGGTGAGGGGCATCCGGAAATTCCAAGCTGCCGCTGCTACCATATTTGCGATTTGCAATTTCGGAAGCCTCTTCTCCTAAGCTGGGAGAATTGGTTTTTCTTTCCGGCCAAAATATAAATAGAATACAAATAATAAGAATAGCTGCGCCTGAGATCCAGGGCCAATAAGAACGTAAAAATTGCATTATGATAAAGGAAATTTGAAAGGTTTGAATTTAAACTATTTCCCGCCCTATACGAGCGGGAAATGTTTTTGAACTATTAAACGAAAATTCCGATGACCCAAGAAATAAACTGACCGAACAAAGTGTCTGTCAGGAATTTTTTCAAGTCAACCGGGTTACGATTTAAAGAATCGTAGTACCAAGCGGTGTATTCGCTCACTTGCGGAATAGAATAACCGTATTTGGAATTGATCGCTTTGATTAGCTCGTTTGCAAAAACCGAATGACCATACATATTCGGATGCACTCCGTCCAAGCCAAAAATACCAGGTTGGCCAGGAAGAGGCCAGTTCGCTTTTGCATAACCTGGGCTGTATCCGGAAGGACTTTTGATCAAACGGCCATTCTCTTTTAAATCGTCAAAAAGAACTTTAAGATCTGCTAATGCAAATCCCATGGCCACAGCCTGAGCCTTCACTTCATTGTTTATAGAAGTTAAGAAGTTGGTGATTGTAGCTACTTCATTCTTATCTAAAACTTGAGAAGGATCTGAAACTGAAGAACGGAAGAATGCTTTCAAACCAGAATAGTTTACTCTTCCTTGAGGATCGTTATAGTTTTCCAAAAACGCGATAGAAGTTACATTTGGAACAGTGAATAGAACTCCACCTTTGATAGATCCGATAGCAGCCATTTTGGACATGGTAGAACGGATATCTCTCAAAAATCTTGCTTGGTCTAAACAATCTGTAGAAGTGCTCAATGCAGTACAAAGAACATGGTTCGCAGCTGCAGTTCCGAATAAGAAACTAGGCTTAACTGCTTGCATTACTTGCATTTGGGTTCCGGAACTTCTCAAACCGAATTGATGGAATTTATCCGGAGATTGGCAATCTGGAACTTGTATCCAACGATAAGTATACCAATACCAAGTTTCCCAATACCATTGTTTGGCCCAAGTAGTTGCATTGATATTCTCGCACTGACCTGAAGTTTGAAGAACTGTAGTATAATCCGCGCCAGTGATCCCTGCATGTGTTGGAAGTCCAACAGTTGATCCGTTTCCACCAATGATGGAAGCAGCGATGCAGAATACCCCACAATCACCTTTAAGCACGTCTTCGAAATTTAAGTATGGTCCTTTTAATACGTTATAAGAAACGTTTGAACCAGCTTGTTTAGAAACTAAAACCGGATAAGCCCAGTTCTGAGTTTTTTCTTCTACAGTTGCGCCATAAAAACCCTGGCTTAAGGAGTCACCAATTACTCCGGGTCTGGAAAACATTTGCGTTTGGCTTTGTGCCGAAATCGTCGAAGCTCCCAAGATTAGGAAAGTCCCGCTTAGGATTTTCCAAAAGTTTCGAATGTTCATTTTTAAATTAACTCCACTCTCTATTGAAGTAGATTTCTATATTCTCTTCGAGCCAAAGTATGAAAGCGGGAATTTCGAAGTCAATGTCCAATTATATTTTGCTTATAAAATAGTTTTGCCTATATTGAACATTCGTAATATTACAATGAGTGGCCTTTCACTGAACACTGTTAAGGATTAATGTTTGATTTAAAATTAAATTTTTGTAATATACTATTTTGATCCCTCGAATGAGTGTTTGTGTCACATATAGTGACTTTAAACAGTGTTCGTTTGTCCCTGAAGGGACTAATTCGGAATGCAGTCTATTTCTAAACGAGTGAATGTATGATTCATCACTTCGCAATTATTAGAAAGAGAAGCAGCGTATTTTAGGAATGAGTTTGAGGTCCTAGTCAAGGTACAGGTAGGAGGATCAGTGGGTCTATGTTCTGAACCTAAGTGTAGATCCAAGTTTCCATTTTCCGGAAATAGAAAAGGAGAGGTACTTGGAACAATATCAATTTTAATATAATAGCCTGAGGAAAATACGGAAGAAAGATCTACAACAATCCCTTGGCCTGATGAATTATCTGAATCGCAAGAAGTAGTTATCGCATTATCTAAATTGAAAGTATCAAAACTAACTTGGGCCAAGTTTGTTCCGAAGTTAGTATCTAAGTTTGGGAATATAGGAAATAAAAACGAAGTCAGATCGTCCTTTTTATCTTCCTTACAAGAGGAAAATCCTAAGACCAAAATTAAGGCAGCTATTTTGCATAACTTCATCCTTACGATAACAAACAGGAGTCTGATATTTGAACAATTTTTATCTCACGCCAAGACGCGAAGGGGAAAAGATTCTCCTTAGATTACATTAAAAATCTTTTGAACTTTGCGGCTTCGCGTGATTCGCCTCTCTGCGACTTTGCGCCTCCGGTATGGAATTACGCTTGCCTGCCTCGCTGATCTTTCTCAATCTTCTTCCCGTGATTCTTTTTTATTATCTATCATCTATCCTTGGTTTGCTCGCGGGAAATATGTTCAATTATACCGCCATAATTCTTTCCCAAAGTATTTCTAATTCTGATACTTTCTCGGGTTGGGTATTTTTCTTCGTATGTTTTCCTCTTTTGTTTTTAAGTTTCACAGCGGGAAGATTGCTGGATAAATATTCTAGAAAATGGCTTCTTGCAGGGGCACAAATCTCAATGGCCTGCGGTTCCGGATTCGCAGCTATAGCATTACATTTGGAATGGATCTCTCCCGGAAAACCTTATCTTCTTCTTGTATCCTCAGTTCTTTCTGGTATTGGATTATCTTTTGTGATGCCAGGAAGATTTGCGATACTAGGAGATCTATTAGAACATTCTAAAATAGGAAAACATAGTGTTTGGTTAAATACTCTTGTTCTTTTTGGATATGGTCTTGCTCCTTTAGTGGCTGGATATTTTAAGGAATTTTTTTCCTTTAAATATGTGTTTATGAGTATTGGTTCTGCTTATGTTTTGAGTGTTTTCTTTTTGATATTGATCCCGGTGCAGATGAGGGAAAGAAGCCAGACTTCTTCCGGACCTGGTATCTCTGAGTTGGTTGCCTATTTAAAAAATTCTCCTTTGGTTTCTCAGTTCCTATTGCTAATGGGTGCAGTGGTTTTGTTAGTCGGTCCAGTCCAAGTGCTTCTTCCTAAATATGCAAAAGAAATTTTGGGATTAGGAGAAGGAGGGAGAGGTGCCTTACTTTCTGCTTTGGGAGTTGGGCTTGTGATCGGAGGAGGAGTTACCTTTCTGCTTCATGGTTTAAAGAAGAAGGGGCATATACTTTTTGGAACGGCACTCTTCAGCTGTTTCCTATTTTCACTTATTCCTTTCCTCGCAGAAAGTTTAGTACTCACTGGCATTTGTTTTTTCGTCTTTGGGTTCATGACAGGTGTGATCATCACTCTGATCCCAGCAGGGATCCAACAAAATACTGAAAATCATATCAGGGGAAGGATACTTTCTCTTTATAGCCTGGTCTTTCTTTTGGTACCTGCATTCTCCGGAATTTTATCCGGATTTTTTTCGGATCGGATTGGAATTCCTTCCACATTTGTTTGGTCCGGTTTTTTGGAAATGGGAGTATTGATCTATCTCAGCTGGAGAATGGACCAGGTTCGAAAGCATTATTAGAGACGCAGAGAGTTTGAGTTGAGTAAATTTGTAACTTACTTCTTGCGTAGCCAGTATTCTGATTTTGCCGGATTTTCGATTTTCTCACGCTAAGCCGCGAAGTTAAAAAGATTCTTTTGTTTAACTAATCCCCAAATCTTCTTTTCTTAGCGCCTTTGCGTGAAAATTTAGAAATTTTACAAAATCGAAAGACCAAACTACGCAAGGAAAAGAATTCAAAATAACAGTCCCCAAACATCCTCTGCGTCTTTGCGACTCTGCGTGGGAATTCCTACAATCTGCCTTTTAGTAAAGAGGTTGCCAAATCGCCCAGGGATCAGGAATTTATATATTATGTTTCAAGGCGTATTTACTGCCATTATTACCCCGTTCCGGAACGGAAAAATAGACTATGACTCCTATTTTTCTCTTTTGGACAAACAGATCCAAGCAAGGGTAAGCGGAGTGGTGCCATGCGGTACCACTGGCGAATCTCCTACTCTTTCTCATGAAGAACACGCGGAACTGATCCGCGAAACTGTGAAACATGTCAAAAAGCGGATTTTGGTAGTGGCTGGTACTGGTTCTAACTCTACTAGAGAGGCTGTGGAACTGACTGAAGCAGCCTGCAAGGACGGAGTAGACGGGATACTCCAAGTGAATCCGTATTATAATAAGCCAACCCAAGAAGGATTATATCTTCATTTCAAAGAGATCGCGGATCATTCTTCTGTTCCTGTGATGTTATATAATATTCCAGGTAGAACTTCCGTAAATTTATTACCGGAAACTGTTCTTCGTCTTTCTGAACATCCAAAGATCAGATCTATGAAAGAAGCCACTGGAGATCTAGGACAAATGTCAAAGTTGATCTCTCTTGTTGGAGACAAGATGACTGTTCTTTCTGGAGATGATAACCTGACTCTTCCTCTTCTTTCCTTAGGTGGAAAAGGTGTGGTGTCTGTGATCTCAAATCTATTTCCGGAAAGTCTCGTGAAATTAGTGGAGTCCTTTCAGAAAGGGGATATTATATCTGCGCAAAAGATCCATTATGATTTTATAGAATTATTCGCATTAGCATTTATAGAAACGAATCCAATCCCGATCAAAGCAGTGATGAGTTGGCATGGATTCTGTTCTGGTGAGATCCGTCTTCCTATGACTTCTCTAAGTGCTGGTCCTGGAGCGGATCGTTTGAAAAAAACGGTTTCCGAACTACTCGCAAAAGGTTATAAATAAGGAATTCGATTTGGCCCGCAAGAATCGTGTCGCAGTCATTGGTGCTTCTGGAAGAATGGGGAAGGCTATTATACAAGTCCTTTCCCAATCTAAAGTTTCTGAACTTTCAGCTGCGGTAGTAAGTAAGGGTTCCGTTTATTTAGGTTTGGATTCCGGTTTACATTCCGGGCTTAGGGCAAATGAAATTTTGTTTTCGGACGATCTTTCTAAATCCATTTCTGAATCGGATACTGTAATCGATTTTTCTATTAGAGAAGTTTTGTCCGATGTTCTATCTACCTGCAAGGAATTCAAAAAACCTGTTGTGGTTGGAACAACCGGTCTTGTGGAAACTCATAAAGAATTATTAAAAGAAACTTCTAAAAATATTCCGATCGTGTATTCTCCTAATATGTCCATCGGGGTGAATCTTCTTTTTAAACTGACTGAGATCGCCGCAAAAGTGATGGGAGATCTGGCAGATATCGAGATCCAAGATATTCATCATCGTCATAAGAAAGATGCTCCTTCCGGAACTGCAGAAAAACTAAAAGCAATCCTTTTGGAGACTCTTTCTAGAACAGAGTCAAATATTGTACATGGACGCCATGGAATTCTTCCTGAAAGAGATCCTAAAGAAATAGCGATCCATACTCTCAGAGCGGGAGAAGTGATTGGAGACCATACTGTCTATTTTTTCACTCCAGAGGAAAGAGTGGAAATTTCCCATAAGGCACAGGACAGAAAAACATTCGCAGTTGGTTCAGTAAAAGCTGCTGAATTTTTGGTCGGAAGAGAAAAAGGCCTCTACGATATGTTTTCCGTATTAGGGTTATAAGGTTCCTGGAATGGATTTTTTAAAAAACATCAGTTTATTCCAAAGTGATAAGTTCGGGATCGTAATGATCCTGGATATTCTGATCGTTAGTTTTTTAATCTATCAATTCTATTCTACCATCCGTAGAACAAGAGGGGTTCAGCTTCTTTTGGGGATCGGACTAATTTGGGTACTTGGTATTTTTGCCCAAACTTTGAATTTTGAACTTTTGGATTGGATCATAGATAATAT
Organism: Leptospira koniambonensis; assembly: GCF_004769555.1. Taxonomy (NCBI): domain Bacteria; kingdom Pseudomonadati; phylum Spirochaetota; class Leptospiria; order Leptospirales; family Leptospiraceae; genus Leptospira; species Leptospira koniambonensis. Next base: position 346,890 of record NZ_RQFY01000006.1, read on the forward strand.
TCGCCCAGCTCTTGTGTTTGCGATCATAGTTTTACTTCAGCCGGAACTTCGTAAGATCACGGGTGATATGGCGAGGCTTAGATTATTCCGACCTTTCCTTCTAAAAACTGCCACCGACCTGGACGAGATTGTAGAAGCATCCAAGATCATGGCTAAAAACAAAACCGGATCACTCATCGCGATCGTCCGAGAGCATAGTCTGAAAGATATCGCAGAGCAAGCGGTTCAGTTGGATGCAATTCTTTCAACAAGCCTTCTTCTTACAATATTCAAAAAGAATACTGCGCTTCATGATGGAGCTGTTATCATAGAACAAAACCGTATCGCATGTGCCGGTGCATTCTTACCAATGGCGCAAAATTTGGATGATGCTCGTATGGGTGCAAGACATAGAGCTGCACTCGGAATTGCAGAAGAATCTGATGCAGTTATTGTAGTAACGTCAGAAGAGACTGGAGAAATTTCAGTCTGTCATGATGGAGAAATGATCCATCCAGTAAAGCCGATCGAATTAAAAAATCTTTTGAATACAATCCTCCACGAGAAAAAAGCAGGACCCGGAAATCCGAACTCAGACAAAAAGTTTGAATCGGAAGAACTAGGGGAGTCTCATGATTAAGGCGCTTCTGAATAACTGGCAGGCAAAACTTGGCTCTATTATTTTAGCCACGCTATTCTATATCAATTTACAAAATTCTAAAATTCTAGTTAGAGAAGTAAATATCAAAATAGAATACCCTAAGTTAAGTGGTGGACTTATCATTGCAAAAGGATCTGACACTACTTTTCCAGTTAAGGTAGAAGGTGTCCGCGACTACGTGAACTTCTATACTCCTTCCTTAAAGGCGTATATTTCTCCTGCGGATCTTCATCCTGGGGAAAATTCTGTAAATGTGGTCCGATTTGGTGGAACAACTCCAGGTTTAAGAATTTCTAAAATTCCTGGAAAAGAAAAAGTTAAGATCATTGTTGAATCAAATGTAAGTAGAACTCTAATAATTGAGCCTAAGCTTGCAGGAGATCCTCCTAAGGATTATATTAAATCTTCTCATTTTGTTTCTCCTACCAGTCTAGTAGTTGTAGGAAATCCTTCTGAATTCGATAAAGTTGGGCGGATCGTTAATTTACCATCTATCTCTCTGAAAGATAAAACCAAAACATTCACTCAGAAATTTAAGGTCCCAGATCTTCCTGCGGGTTTGAGATATAGAGATAATATTAAAGAAGTTTCAGTAACAGTGAATATCGTAGCTGATTCTTCCACTCCTGGAGAAAGTATAGTTTTAGGTGTTCCTGTAAAATGCCAGAACCTGGATAAAAATCTGGAGGCAGAATTTTCAGAGCAGGAAGTATCCGTAAAACTGCAATCCAAAACTCCTTTGAGAAGTATCCAGATCATTAAAGGTCTGAATGCAAGTGTAGTATGTTCTCATAAATATGATCCCAAAACTAAAAAGATCTCACCGGATGGTAAGCCTGTGGTCGCAAAAGTCCGTTTGGAAAAAGCGCCTAGTTTAAAATCCGTAGATATCCAGGGAGTTTTCCCAGATCGAATTTCCATCCTGTACAGAGTCCGTCCGGACATTGGATCAGGTGGAACTGGAAGTGAAGATGGGGGAGATGGAAACTCGGATCCGGGTTCGGAAGAACCTCTACCGGAGCCTGAGGAAGAATGAAGATCACCATAGGGAATGATATAGTAGAAAATTCCAGGATCAGAGACTTACTCGATAAACATGGAGAAAGATTTCTGAAAAGAGTATTTTCCGAAACAGAGATCGCTTATTGCTCAGGCAGAAAAGATCCAGTTCCTCATCTTAGCGGAAGATTCTGTGTAAAGGAAGCATTCATCAAGGCGATAGAGCCCGGAAACAAGGTGATTCTTGATATGAGAGAAATCGAACTTTTCGGGAAAGATTTTGGAAAAAAAGAATTGGTACTTCACGGAAAATCGAAAGAATTGTTCCTCGAGAAAGGCTATAGCGGTGTTTCCGTATCCATCAGCCATGCGGAAAATTATTCCACTGCAGTTGTCGTTCTCTATAAGGAGTGAGCGTCCATGGTAACCGAGTCTTTTAAACAAACTCTTAAATTGTACGACGAAGGTCTCGCACTGTATAAGAATAGAAAGTTCAAGGAAGCTTGGGAACTATTCAAAAAAGCAGTTGAGATCACTCCGAACGACGGGCCTTCTAAAAAATATATAGGACGCTGCGAAGCATTTATCGCGAATCCTCCTCCTGAAGATTGGGATGGGGTTTTCGAGATGAAAACGAAATAAATCTGGTATCATGTCAAAAAAAGCCGCAACCGCATCTAAACCAAGCCGCACTGTAACCGAATTCGGGACTATCTCCACTGTTTTAGGAAGAGGCACGAATTTCTCAGGTATTCTAAACTTCAAAAAACCCTTGGAAATCTCAGGTGAATTCCAGGGAGAAATAGAATCCGAAGGATTTCTGTTAGTCAGCGAAGGAGCAAAGGTCAGAGCTAATATTAAAGCTGGGACTGTAATCGTTGGTGGAGAGATCACAGGCAATGTAATTGCTACCCAAAGGTTAGAAATGCTTCCGAGCGGAAAAGTAAACGGAAACATCAAGACTGCAAAGCTGCAAATCGCGGATGGAGTGATCTTCGAAGGCAACTGCGAAATGATCCTTCCTAATAAGGATTGACCCTTCGGTCCGACCTGAAAAATTGGTATCTGCCAGCCCGAAACGACCTATGGACGGCGGAAAAGCGTCTAAAATCGCATTAGCCATCTTATTAGGAACCTTGGCCGGAGCCGTAGTCGGAGTAATCGTCGACAACGTTTTTGGGGTCCATATCCTCTCCGTCTACCTCTTACAAGAACCGGTTCGGCTGGAACTTTACGTAATTAAAGTCGAAGCACAAGTTACCCCTGCAAGTCTCTTGGGACTTGTGGCGACATTGTTCTTCGTACTAAAAAAGGGGTAAACAACTCATGTCAGTAATTTCCATGAAAAACCTTCTGGAAACCGGAGTTCACTTCGGTCACCAGACTAGAAAATGGAATCCGAAAATGGCTCCCTATGTCTTCACAGCAAGAAACGGGATTCATATCATCGACCTTCAAAAGACGGTTCAAAAAGCTAAAGAAGCTTACGACGCATTGAAGAAGGTAACTTCCGAAGGAAAAAAAGTCCTATTCGTTGGAACTAAAAAACAAGCGAGAGGTGCGATCGAAAGAGAAGCAATCCGTTGTAGCATGTTCTTCATCAATAACCGCTGGCCGGGCGGACTTTTAACTAACTGGAATACAGTTAAAAAATCCATCGCTCGTTTGAAAAAACTAGAGGGAATGGAAGCGGATAACAGCTTCGAAAAAGAAGTTAAAACTAAAAAAGAAATTCTATCTCTTCGTAGAGAATTAGATAAACTCCGCAAAACTCTGGGCGGGATCAAGGACATGAATAGCATTCCTGAAGTCCTTTTCGTGATCGATCCTAAAAAAGAAGAGATCGCAGTTAAAGAAGCTCGTAAACTTGGTCTAAAAATTTTCGCAGTGGTTGATACTAACTGTGATCCTGAATTGATCGACTATCCAATCCCAGGTAATGATGATGCGATCCGTGCGATCTCCTTATTCCTCGAAACCATGTCTAACGCGGTGATTGAAGGAACAGGTGGAGTTGTTGAACAGCCTCGCTTCAGCGAAGATCTGGATTCAGAAGCTCTTGCTCTGGAATACCAAGGTGAATACGACGAAAGTGGTAAGTTCATTATGGACGAGGATCCAGTCGGAGCTAAGAAAGAAGATCCTAATGCTACTCCAGCTCCAGAAGCTCCTGCAGCTATTGAAATCGACAAAGCCGAGTAAGAGGGAAGAATGTCAGCATCTACTACCGACCTTATTAAGGAATTAAGAGACCGCACCGGTGCGGGATTGATGGATTGTAAAAAAGCTCTTACAGAGAATAATAACGATCTAGACAAATCTGCAGACTGGTTGCGTGAAAAAGGGATCGCGAAGGCTTCTAAAAAAGCAGGACGCGTAACTAAAGAAGGAAGAAATATTTCCTATATCCACGGAGACGGAAAGATCGGAGTTCTACTCGAGCTCAACTCTGAAACTGACTTCGTTGCACGTAACGAGGCTTTCGAAGCTCTCGGAAAAGAGATCTGTCTGCAAATCGCAGCTATGGCTCCTCTATACGTAAGCGAAGAACAAGTTCCTGCAGAAGATATCGAGCGTGAAACTAAGGTTTTGGAAGCTCAATTAAAAGAAGAAGGTAAAAAACCAGAACAGATCGAAAAGATCATTCCGGGAAAGATCAAAAAGTATTACTCCGAAGTATGCCTTTTGAACCAAGCCTTCATCAAGGATAACACTAAGACCGTTGACGATCTGGTTAAGGAATCCATCGCGAAATTCGGTGAAAATATCATCGTAGCTCGTTTTGCTCGTTTCCAGGTAGGCGGCGCGTAAACCTTGGCGGAAGAAACTTCTAAGTATAAGCGGATCTTAATAAAACTCTCCGGTGAGGCACTTGCCGGAGAGGGAGAGTTTGGGATTGATAGTAATAAAGCCCATTCACTCGCAGAAGAGATCAAAGAAGTTCATTCTTTAGGAGTAGAGATTGCTCTGGTAGTCGGAGGGGGAAACCTGATCCGAGGAGCAAATCTCGCTAAGGTCGGAATGGACCAAGCAACCGCAGATTATATGGGGATGCTTGCTACCATCCAAAACGCATTGGCACTTCAAGATGCCTGCGAGAAAAAAGGACTCTATACTAGAGTTCAATCAGCAATCGATATTCATTCAATCGCAGAAAGTTATATCCGCCGCAGAGCGGTCCGACACTTGGAAAAGAAAAGGATCGTAATATTTGCAGGTGGAATAGGTAACCCTTATTTTACTACTGATACTGCAGCAAGTTTAAGAGCCGTAGAAGTAGGGTGCGAAGTGATCCTAAAAGCCACTAAGGTGGACGGGGTTTACGAAGCGGATCCTAAAAAAGATCCAAGCGCTAAAAGATATACTCATATCTCCTTTATGGAATCCATCAAACGTAGATTGAAAGTTATGGATTCTACAGCCCTCAGCCTCTGCATGGAAAACAATATGTCAATAATCGTATTTGACATTTTTAAGAGGGGCAATTTAAAAGATTTGGTTCTCGGGGACAAAAAAATAGGTACCCTGATCTCTAACTCGGAGGATATTCGGATCGATGGCGAATGAAGAAGTAATCAACGCAATGAAGTCCAAAATGGATAAAACCGTAGAACTCCTGAAAAAGGATTTCGCGGGAGTCCGGACAGGCAGGGCAAACCCTGCATTGATCGAAGATCTTAGAGTGGAATACTACGGGACTCCTACTCCCATCAATCAATTGGGAAATATCTCCGCTCCTGAGCCTAGACTTCTGGTAGTTTCTCCTTATGATAAGGGAACTATGAAAGATATCGAAAAGGCAATCCAAGCTTCTGGACTAGGACTACAACCTACGAACGACGGGGTTGTAATTCGTATCATTATCCCAGAGCTTACGGGAGAAAGACGTAAAGAATTGGCAAAAGTGGTAAAATCCAAATCGGAAGAGAAGAAGGTCGCTGTTAGAAACATCCGCCGTGATGCTATGGAAGATCTTAAAAAACATTCCGAAGGAATTTCCCAAGACGAATTAAAAACTCTACAAGACCAGGTGCAAAAAATTACGGATTCTTATATTGATAAAGTTTCCGCAATTACCGCTGAAAAAGAGAAGGAAATCACTACGGTCTAAGCTTGGCTTCTTCCAAAAAAAAAATCCCCCGTCACGTGGCCGTCATCATGGACGGGAACGGAAGATGGGCGACATCTAAAGGACTTTCCAGATCAGAAGGACATAGAGCAGGTGCAGACGCAATTGATCGTCTCATGGACTCTAGTCTTTCTTTAGGTTTAGAAGTAGTTTCTCTATACGCATTCTCCACTGAAAACTGGAAACGTCCGATCACAGAGATCAGATCCATATTTAATCTACTAGTGGAATTTATAGATTCCCGTCTGGATAAGATCAATGCTAAAGGTGTCAGAATATTACATTCAGGTTCTAGAAAAAAGCTAAGCTCTTTGGTTTTATCTAAAATCGATCATGCGGCGGAGATCACCCGCAAAAACCGCAAATTAACTGTGAACTTTTGTTTAAATTACGGGTCACAGGAAGAGATTTTAAGCGCGTTTTCCAGATTAGCGGAAGAAAGAAAGAAGAAGTCCATCTCCATCCAAAAACCGATCAGCACAAAAGAACTCGAAAAATATTTGTATACGTACCCCCTTCCGGCAGTAGATTTATTGATTAGAACTGCTGGGGAGAGGAGATTATCCAATTTCCTTCTATGGCAATCTGCTTATGCAGAGCTTTTTTTTACTGAAAATCTTTGGCCTGAATTCGGAGACAAGGATCTGAGAGAAGCGCTGGATTGGTTCCGGGGAAGGACCCGAAAATTCGGAGGTTTAGAGAATGGGTGAAACTACAAAAAGGATCCTTTCCGCGGCTGTGCTCGTAGCCCTCTACCTGTTCATGATCTTTTACAGGGATTTCTATTATTTACAAACCCTGGTAATACTTCTGGTAGCAGGAGTAATAGGTCTGACAGAATTTTATAGGCTTTCTGATAGAGGCCAGGACGGAAGACCTTTCAAAGGAACTGGAATATTCTTCTTTATTATAATATTATTAATTTATTATTTTAGATTTGTTGCTTCTCAGAATAAATTCGAGCCGCCTATATTCTTCCAAACACATTTTAAACTGTTTGTGCCAAGTTTTGACGCGGTGACCTTCTCCTTTGTATTACTTTTCTTATTCAGTTTCCTTCTTCAAATTTTGAGAAGGCCTCTGGATGGAGCGATCTTTTCAGTAAGTTCCACAATTTTAGGAGTGGTTTACGCGGCACTTCCGCTTGGACATTTACTTCTTCTTTTGGGAATGAACCAAGGTATCTATTATGTGTTCTTAGTTTCCGTTGCCACATTTATGACTGATGTGGGAGGATATTTCGGAGGACGTTGGTTCGGAAGAAATCCTGCAGGACTTGCAATTTCTCCTAAAAAGACCTGGGAAGGTTATGCTTCCGGGATCGTAGTTGCGATCGGTTCTGTTTTCCTTTTAAATATTCTATGGGAAAGAAGTACAGGAGTAGCACCTTTAGTTTCAGGCGCAGAAGTATTTTTAACTTCTTTAATTTTATCTTTCGTTGGTATCATCGGAGACCTTTTGGAATCTGCAATGAAAAGGGACGCTAAGGTAAAAGATTCTGGGAATTTGATCCCAGGCCATGGTGGAATTTTGGATAGGGCAGATGCTTTACTTTTAACAGTTCCTATTCTTTATTTTTATCTTCAGATCAAGGTCGCTCTGGGATTTCCGGTCTAACTAACAATATGAAAAGAGGCGTCTCTATACTGGGTGCCTCCGGATCGGTAGGAGAGTCCACTCTCAAAATACTCCGCCAATTTCCGGAAGAGTTTCGGTTAATATCTTTTAGCGTACATTCCAATTTACAAAAAGCGGAATCTATCGCGAAGGAATTCCAACCGGATGTTCTATGTATTAGTTCGGAGACTGCAGATCGAACCGTACTCGGAAATAAGATCGGAAATACAAATATACTATATGGTCCCAAAAGTTTAGAAGAGATCGTTTCAGCTCCTGAGATAGAAACCGTTGTCACCGCAGTTGTAGGCGCAAGCGGGATCCGTCCTACTATTGCAGCAATCCGCGCAGGTAAAAAGATTGGGATCGCAAACAAGGAAACCCTGGTAAGTTGCGGACCTTATATCAAAAGTTTATTAGAAAATTCTAAATCATCTCTTGTTCCTGTAGACTCAGAACATAATGCACTCTTCCAACTTTTGGAAAATATGAGAAAGGACTCGTTAGAAAGAATAGTCCTGACTGCTTCTGGTGGACCTTTTCGTAAACTTCCTGTAGAGGATCTTCCAAAAGTAACGATTGAGCAGGCTCTCAAACATCCTACTTGGAATATGGGCCCTAAGATAACTATCGATTCTGCTGGAATGATCAATAAAGGATTAGAAGTTATAGAGGCTCATTTTCTTTTTGGGTTCTCTTATGATAAGATAGGTGTTGTTATTCATCCTCAAAGTATTGCTCACGGTTTAGTCGAAACAAAAGACGGAGCAAGTTTTGTATATACATCTTATCCAGACATGATCTTTCCTGTGGCGCATTCATTATATTATCCTAAAATAGTTCCTGCGGTTTTGAGATCTCATCCTGCTACTTCTTGGGGAACTTTGGAATTTTTAGAACCTGATATGGAAAGATATCCGGGTTTGGCTTTGGCATACGAGGCCGGAAGAGCAGGAGGTAATTCTCCTTCTATCTTTAATGCGTCTAACGAAGTAGCTGTGGAATTATTCTTACAAGGTAAAATTCTTTTTACCGAGATACCTTCTCTCATTCGAAATGTTTTGGAAAAGATCCCGAATTCATTTCCGAATGATCTAGAAGGGTATGAAGAAGCGGATAGAAAGGCCAGAGAATTGGCCTTTCATTTTTCTAAAGATAAGGTAGTGCATTTATGTTAGCAGATATTCTTGGCATCGTATTCATGTTGGCCCTTTGTATTTTTATTCATGAGTTGGGTCATTTGGTCATGGGCTGGGTCGTAGGAGTGAAGGCCAGGATCTTCTCCATCGGGTATGGAAGAGGAATTTGGAAAAAGAAAATTGGCGAGACCACTTTTCAAGTCACTGGAATTCCGTTAGGCGGTTATGTTCTTTTCAAAGGAGACGAGAGCGGAGCCTTAAAAGGAGAGAAAGGAGAATTTTTATCCACTCCTCCTCTTAAAAGAATGGTCCCTGTTTTCGGCGGACCATTATTCAATTTGATCCTTGGATTTTTTATTATTTTCGGTTTATACGCGATTGGTTATTCTCCAACCGGAACAAAAATTTATATAGACCCTTCTAGATACAGCGCACCTGGTTACCAAGCTGGGCTTAGGAGCGGAGATAAAATAATTTCTGTAAACGGTATTAAAACAGAATCTAAATACGAATTATTATCTGAATTGGGTCTCGCAAAGGGAAACGATATTAGGCTTAAGGTTGAGCGAGAAGGAAAGGAATTAGAATTTCATTTTACTGATCCAGGAATTGGATTTGATTTTGCAGGCGAAAGACATGTAGAGGCTACTTTCGAATACCCGGCTCAACTGAAGCATTGGTTTTCTAAAAAAATTTCTCTATTAGATCCGAGTGGAGAAGCTGAGAAATATAGAAAGGAAAGAGAGAGAGTTGCCTCTATCGATTCTAAACTATCTCCCGAAACAATCGCTGCAAATGAGATTAAAGCTGCCCAAGAATATAGAGAATCTAGAGCTTTAGATTATTTAAATGATGGGGATCGAATTCTTTCTATCAATAATATAGAAATACATTCCCGTGAAGAATTGATCAGAACTTTGGGAAAATTCGAGAACCAGAATGTAAAAATTTTGGTAGATCGTAAAACTTACCCTCTTTTGAATCCTTGGACTCGAGAAAACACTGAAGTTGAAATGAGTCCTCTTTCTGCTTTTGTTATAGAGTTGAAAAATATCAAAGATCTGAAGTATCCCGAAATTCCTGAATACTCAAGAAGTTTAGAAAGCCATGATCCTAAATTCAAACTAATATTAATGAATTTGAAAATAGACGGAAAGTCTATTACAGACCCTCAGGAATTTCGAAAGGAAGTTGAATCGAAAGTTGGCAAACGAGTTCGTTTGGAAACTAAAGGGGATATTTGGGAAGCAGAGCTTGGCTTTTATAAAATAGGGCTTCTGGGATTTGTTTCGACTATGCATGTGAAAGAGGAAAGTATGGACCGAAAACTTTCCTTCGGAGAGGCATTTTTACAATCCGGCAAAGATGTTGGAAAAATGATCAGCGATAACCTGAGAGGACTCGGGATGATCTTTTCAGGCAGATTGAAAGTCAAGGACAGCGTTTCTGGTCCAGTTGGATTAGCGAAGGCGTCTGTAATGTTTTTGGAAGATGGTTTTTATTCTTACTTTCAGTTCGTAGCATTTATTTCGATCGCTTTAATGATAATGAATTTACTTCCGATTCCAGTGGCCGACGGTGGACATATCGTTTTTTTCACGTACGAGGCGATCGCCGGTAGACCTTTGCCGATGGCTGTTCAAGAACAGGTTTTGAGATTAGGATTCTTCTTCCTTTTATCCTTAGGCCTCTATGTGACTTATCACGATTTCTTAAGATAATCGAGAGTCATGAGAGCATCTAAATATTTAGTACCTACAGAAAAAGAAAATCCTTCGGATGCGGTAGTCGCTTCCCATAGGCTGATGATACGAGCTGGTCTGGTCAGAAAATCAGGCTCTGGATTTTATTTCTTTCTGCCATTAGGGTTACGTATCCTTAAAAAAATAGAAAACATAGTTCGTGAAGAAATGGACGCAACCGGTGCATTGGAATTTGAGCTTCCGATCATGACACCTTCCGAGTTTTGGGAACAATCAGGAAGATGGAGTGTAATGGGTCCGGAGATGATGAGAGTAAAAGATCGTCATGACCAATGGTATGCACTCGGCCCAACTCATGAGGAATCTTTTTCTTATTTAGTAAAACCTCTACTGAAATCATACAAAGATCTGCCTATCAATGTGTATCAGATCCACACTAAGTTCAGAGATGAGATCCGCCCTAGATTCGGAGTGATCCGTTCTAGAGAGTTTATTATGAAAGATGCATATTCTTATCATTTGGACGAGGCTTCTTTAGATGCTACTTACCAGGATATGAGAACTGCGTATCGCAAAATTTTCCAACGTTGTGGTTTGAAAACGATTCCTGTCCAAGCAGATTCTGGAACAATGGGCGGTTCTGCTTCCGAAGAATTTATGGTAGTTTCTCCAATTGGAGAAGAGACACTTCTTCTTTGTGGAGACTGTGGTTATAATTCTAATAGCGAAAAAACTCCTTTTATCGCAAAGGCAGAGGATTCTCCTAAAGGTCCTAAGGACAAAAAGGAGGTAGCGACTCCAGGCAAAAAGTCTATAGAAGATGTTGCTTCTTTCTTAAATGTCCGCCCTCAGGATACTATTAAGGCAGTCGCTTTTCATAATGGAAAAGAGAAACTGCTCGTATTCCTGCGCGGAGACTTGGAGCTGAATGAGCATAAACTTAAGTCTTATTTAAAATGGTCCGATCTGGATATGATCCCAGAACCTGAATTAAAAAATTCTAATTTAGTTCCTGGGTTTATCGGTCCTTCTGATGTGGGCGCCGGGTTTAAAGTAATTTTAGACTCTTCTATCCAAAAAGATGAAGCCTATATTGTTGGTGGAGGAAAAGAAGATTTTCATATCCAAGGATATATTCCTTCTTTCGAGATCAAGATTCCATACGAAACTGCAGATGTGGCTTTAGCAAAAGAAGGGGATCCTTGTCCTACTTGTGCAAAAACTTTAAAAGCAGAGAAGGGAATAGAAGTAGGTCATATCTTCAAACTTGGAGATAAATATACCAAATCTTTCCAGATCCAAGTGTTAGACCAGCAAGGTAAGGCAAAAACTCTTACCATGGGCTGTTATGGTATTGGTGTAAATCGCACCATGGCAACAGTTATAGAACAATGTAATGATGATAAAGGGATTTACTGGCCAATCAGTATTGCACCTTTTGAGATCGGACTTGTGACTCTCACTAAGGGAGAAGAGCAAGATGCAAAAGCATTAGAATTTTACGAAAATCTAAAGAACGAAGGATTCGAGGTTTTTTGGGACGAAAGAGATCTCGGACCTGGATTTAAGTTCAAAGATTCAGAACTGATCGGTTTCCCGATCAGAATTACTGTTGGCAAAAAGTTTTTCGAGTCTGGAGAAATTTCCATCTATAATCGTAAACTCGATAAGGATGAAACTTTCAAATTCACAGATTTCGATGATCTGAATACAAGAGTAGAAAATCTACGTCAGGAATTATACCAGGAGTTGTTGGGAGATTAATCCCTTCAAAAACTGTCATGGCTAAAGAACGCAGCTTCACTGAAAAAGAAGGTTACTTCGGAGATTTTGGAGGAAGATATTCCCCTGAAATTTTGACCGAAGCATTGATCGAGTTGGAAGATACTTACAATAAACTCCGTAAGGATAAAAAATTCCAAAAGGATTTGGAGTTTTATAGAAGGAATTATATCGGAAGACCTTCTCCTCTGACATACGCAGAGAAACTGACCAAGGCCTGGGGTGGAGCTAAGATCTGGCTAAAGCGTGAAGATCTAAATCATACAGGCGCTCATAAGATCAATAATACGATCGGCCAAGCTCTTATTGCGAAGGCAATGGGCAAACGTAGGATCATTGCAGAAACTGGTGCAGGCCAACATGGTGTGGCAACTGCAACCGTAGGTGCATTATTCGAATTTGAAACTGCTATATTTATGGGAGAAGAAGATCTCCGCCGTCAAAAACTGAATGCGATCCGTATGCAGATGCTTGGCGCAAAAGTGATTGGAGTTTCTTCTGGGACTGCAACTTTAAAAGATGCGACTTCTGAGGCAATGAGAGATTGGGCATTAAATGTTTCTAATACTCATTATATTGTAGGTTCTGTGATCGGACCTCATCCATTTCCAACGATCGTTCGTGATTTCCAGAAAGTTGTGGGAGATGAATCCAAGAAGCAGTTCAGAAAAGAAAACGATAAACTTCCAGATGCAGTGGTTGCCTGCGTAGGCGGCGGTTCCAACGCTATGGGAATGTATTATGCATTTCTAAATGATAAAAAAGTAAAACTGTATGGAGTAGAGGCTGGGGGAAGGGGATCTTCTCCCGGAGAACATTCTGCCACAATGCTTTATGGTAAGACTGGATTTTTACACGGGACCAAAACTTTGGTTATCCAAGACGACGGTGGACAAGTAGTTCCTGCACATTCTGTTTCTGCTGGATTAGATTATCCTGGTGTAGGACCTGAGCACGCTTATTTACATTCTTCAGGAAGAGTAAAATACGAAACTGTTTCCGATCAGGGAGCCTTGGACGCATTTATGGAAGTATGTAGGGTAGAAGGTATCATACCTGCATTAGAAACTGCTCATGCTTTCCGATTTGCTAAGGATCTTGCAAAAGAACTTGGAAAGAAAAAAGACATTCTGATCTGTCTTTCCGGAAGAGGGGACAAGGACGTGGCAGAAGTAGCAAGACTTGTTGGTCTTTCTCAAGGAGATTTGATTTGAGCGCAATTAAGAGCGTTTTTTCAGATTCTAAAAGCGCATTCATTCCTTATATTTCATTAGGAGATCCTAACTACGATCTATGTGTAGATTGGGCAGATGCTCTTATCAGAGGTGGCGCTGATATTTTAGAACTCGGGATCCCATTCTCAGATCCAGTTGCAGATGGACCGGTAATCCAAAAAGCATTCAAACGTGCTCTTGCAAATCCATTCTCTATGGAAACAATTTTGGAAACTACTGAGAAGATACATTCTTTACATCCTCATGTGCCTCTTGTGTATCTAACATACTTTAATCCGATCTTTCATTATGGTTTTGAAAAGTTTGCTCAAGAAGCTAAGATCGCAGGTATCCAAGGTATGATCATTCCTGATCTTCCATATGATACCCCTGAGACTGACGAATTATTCAAATCTCTAAAAAGAAGAGGAGTGGATCTGATCCATTTGGTAACTCCTGCGACTCCTTTAAATCGTATGAAAGGGATTCGTGATTTCGCATCCGGATTTATCTATTACGTAACTTCTTATGGAGTAACTGGAGAAAGAAAATCTATCTCCGCAGATCTGGAAGACAGGATTAAAACTACTAAGGAAGTTTTTTCTCTTCCTGTGAGTGCAGGATTTGGGATCTCAGCCCCAGATCAGGCGAAAGAAATTTCGCAATATGCTGACGGGATCATCATAGGTTCCGCGGTGCAAAGGATCATAGAAGAGAATGGTTCTAATCCTAGTCTTTGCAGAAAAAAATTGGAAGAATACGCACAATCTATTTCCGGTTCTTTGAGAGGAAAGAATTAGAATCGGCACACGCAAAGTCATGGAGCCAGAGAATAAGGATTAGTTTGGTGTTTTGAATTTTTTTCCTTTCGTAGTTTGATCTTTCGATTTCGTAAAATTTCTAAATTTTCACGCAAAGGCGCTAAGAGGAGAAGATTTTCAAAACTAGTTAAACAAAAGACTCTTTTTAGCTTCGCGGCTTGGCGTGGAAAAAGTGCGCTACATTAGTTAGGCTCGAAGAGCCTCAAATAAGTATCCTATTTAGGAATTACTTTGCCTAAAACCCTCCGTGCCTTAGCGCTTCTTGCGTGAAATAGTCGATATTTTCTTTCCTGAACTGGGAAGAAAATTGACGAAACCGTCCCGGTAGAGAGAATCTTCCGGATCGGAGGAAAGAATGAGCGAGTCCAAACCAGCCCAGAAATTTACCGTTGTGGATATTATTTTCGGGGCTACCACAGCCTTCGGAATTCTGGCACATTTTTATTATGCGTTTTTTCCAGAAGCTGATTATTCGCTTCAACTTCTTCTATTAGGTGCTCTCTTCTTATTTGCACCCTCTTACTTATTTTATAAAACCATCACCAAGGTTGCCAAAAATCCTCAGGTAGCAGGAAGTCTTTGGTTAGCGATCATTGTATCCTTAGTTTGGTTTGATCTGTACGTTACTTTTACTCCTCTTTCCGATTTAGAAGAAGATTCCATTTCTTGGAGATTCAATCTTCTTCGCGGACCTAAAGGTGACGATAAAGAAGCTCTGAAAGAGATCGAATCTGATAAGGGAAGAGTTTCCCAGATTAGGATGAATCCTCCAGAGAAAGCTCGCAGAGATATTCAGATCATCGGAATTAACACAAAAACCTTAGAAGAGTTGGGAGGAGTCTGGCCCCTTCCTTGGGAATATTATGCAAAGGTAATAGATAAATTTGCATCTTCTACAAATTACCTGATGTTCGATATTTTCTTTTTGGACTATAAGCCGGGCCAAACCGAACTGATGTCAAAGGCACTCACTCATAATCCTCGGGTAATGTTTGACTACCCTATGGAGACTCGTTTAGAAAGCCGGGAAGCGATCAAAAATTTAGACAAAAGAACAGATATCCTTAGAAAATATAAAATAGAGAACGTTGAAGATCCTGGAGTGGTCGCTTGGCTTAGATTTCCTCAAGGTCCAATCGAGCCGATAGCTGAAAAATCAATCGGACTTGGGTTTGCGAATATCAAAAAAGATGAATCTGGTTTAAATCGTAAGATGCCATTGGTTGCGAAAATTATCGGCTCTGGTCCTAATAATGAGAATGAATATTACGCATCTATCGACCTAGTGATCGCTTGTAATTATTACGGAGTGGATCTCAAAAAAGACCTAGAAGTTGTAATGGGGAAATATATTAAGATCAAAAATATTCCCCCAAAGACTATTACCCATTTCGACAGAATAACTCTTAAGAATGTTACGGAAGACATTCTTGCAAAACCAAACGAAGAAAGATCTATCACTATTCCGATAGATGAATTTGGCCAAATGGAAATTAACTTTCCTGGCGGAGTTTATTCCTATAATACTACTGAATTTTTCGAAGTTTCAGAAGGCTGGGATAATGACACCGCTACCCAGCTGAACAATAATATCTTCCTCGTAGCGATGTTCTATGCAACAGGAAGAGGAGCCGCAAAAGATACTCACTTATCTCCATTCGGAGATATGTCCGGGATCGAACACCACGCTCATGCGATTAATACCATTCTAAATCAGGATTTTCTTTCTAACCTCTCATTAGGCGGGAATTTTTTAATTTTCTTAGCAATGGCCTTTGTTATGGGACTGTTACTTCCTCGAATGAAAACTTCTTGGGGATTTTTGTTCGTAATTGTAATGGCACTAACGTATACAATTGCGGTTGTTTTCAGTTTTGAGACATTTAGCTTTATTTATGCGTTTCCAACGATAGTCATAGAACAGCTCTTCATATTCGTGGGGATCATAGTTTATAAGATCTTAACAGAAGAAGAGAACGTAAAATATATTCGCACCACATTCTCCAAATTCGTTTCCAAAGACGTTGTGGACGAACTTCTTAAGAATCCGGAAAATCTAAACTTAGGAGGATCCAAGAAGGACATCACCATTTTCTTCTCGGATATCCGCGGATTTACTACTATGTCCGAAAAAATGGGCCCGGAAGAACTGGTCCAATTCCTAAATCAGTACCTTTCGGAAATGACCGAGATCATTATCGAGTTCAAGGGAACGATTGATAAATACATGGGGGATGCGATCATGGCTTTCTGGGGGGCTCCGGTTCCTCTAGAAGACCATGCTTACTACGCTTGCGCGGCTTCTCTCGCTCAGATGAGAAGACTCGCAGTCCTTAAGGAAGAATGGAAAGCAAGAGATCTTCCTGTGATGGACATTGGTATTGGATTAAATTCCGGACCTGCTGTCGTGGGAAATATGGGAAGTTCTCACCGGATGGACTATACTTGTATGGGAGATACCATTAACCTGGGATCTCGTCTGGAAGGATCCAACAAGGAATATGCCACAAATATTATTATTTCGGAATATACATACGAAAAGGTCAAGGACCGCATAATTGCCAGAGAACTGGATCTAGTTAAGGTAAAGGGTAAAACCAAACCTGTCCGGATCTATGAACTGATCGACTTAGTGAACGAAGAAGACCTAAAACTTCTGAGGAGACCTTTGCATTCAGTAGAGCAGTCCCGATGACCGTCAAAGACGGAATACATGCAACAGGAAGATTCGTTATTGAACGGGATCCGCCTTCCGGCGGATCTCAGAAAATTGCCTCTCGAGGAACTGCCTAAACTCTGTTCCGAGATCCGAAATTATATCATCGATACTCTCTCCGGGATCGGAGGGCATTTCGCAAGTAATCTGGGAGTTGTAGAACTCACAGTTGCCTTACATTACGTTTTCGATACTCCTAAAGACAGACTGATCTGGGATGTAGGACATCAAACATACCCACATAAGATCCTGACAGGTAGAAAAGAAAAACTTTCTACAGTTCGTAAATTCAAAGGACTTTCTGGATTTCCTAAAAGAGAAGAATCAGTTTATGATCTATATAATACAGGTCATGCAGGAACTTCTATCTCGCAAGGCTTAGGAGAAGCTGTAGCTCGGGATCTGACCGGAAAAGATTACTCAGTCGCTGCAATTATTGGGGATGCATCCATCGCCACTGGAATGGCCTTGGAGGCGATGAACCATGCAGGACATCTTAAAAAAGATCTATTGGTTGTTCTAAACGACAATTATATGTCTATCTCCAAGAACGTCGGATCTATTTCCAACTACTTGAATAATATCATTAGCTCTCATTTTTATCTGAACTGGAAAAGGATATTTTACACTTTCCTAAAATGGCTCCCGATCGTTGGACCTGCAATGGAGAGTTTTTTCAAAAGGGTAGAAAAAGGATTTAAAGACGTTTTCACTCCAGGTGGACTTTTCGAGGATTTGGGCTTTATTTATATAGGACCTGAAGATGGCCATGATGTGATCCGTCTAGTTAAGATGCTCAGAAAGATCAAAACAATGAAAGGGCCTGTTCTTTTCCATACGATCACTCAAAAAGGAAAAGGTTACGTTCCAGCCGAAAAGGACCCAATCAAATACCACGGAGTAACTCCATTCCGCAAGGAAGATGGAGCCATGGATTCTGGCGATTCTTCTAAAATTTCTTACTCTAAGATAGTGGGTAAGGTGCTTTCCAATCTAACCGAAAAAAATCCAAGAATTGCTGCAATCACTCCAGCAATGATAGAAGGTTCCGGACTCGGGGAATATGTTTCTAAATTCCCGGACCATGTGTACGACGTGGGTATCGCGGAACAACACTCAGTTGCTTTTGCGGGAGCAATGACTAATGGGGATGTGATCCCTTATATGTGTATTTATTCTACCTTCTTAACCAGAGGGATGGACCAGTTAGTGGAAGATGTTTCTCTCATGAATCTTCCTGTTCGATTCGTGATCGATAGAGCTGGTTGTGTTGGTCCGGACGGGGAGACTCACCAAGGATTATTCGATCTAAGTTACCTTCTATCCTTGCCGAATATGGATGTGTTTGTACCATCTTCAGGACAGGATCTGGTGGATTCACTTAAATATATGGAGAATTACGATAAGTCTCCGATCGCGATCCGATTCCCTAAGGCGAGTGTGGAACTTTCCGGTTTAGATTTTGGAGCGGGGAAGGATCTAAAACCTGGAAGTTTTAGAGTATTGCAAAGAGGAACTGATATCGCTCTTCTTTCCATTGGCTCCATGTTAGAAGAAGCCAAGAAGGTTGCAAGCCTACTAGAACAAGACGGATATTCAGTCACATTGATCGACTTGGTATGGCTTCGTCCTTTGGGTAAAGAGGCTTTAGATGAGGAACTTTCTCATGTTCGCCATTTTGTGATCTTGGATGAGAGTTATCTAGACGGAGGGGCATCCGGATATCTTCTGAACAGGATCTCTCCTGAGTATTTGGGACGTTTTATTAAAACTTTCGCGTTCCCTTCCGAGGTAATCCACCACGGGGAAAGAAAGGAAATTTTCGCCGAGTATGGTTTGGATGCTCAGAGTATCTCCAAGTTTCTTCGGGAAAATGTAAAGAAGGAAGTCCTACACGGAAAACGGAATTAAGCTAATTCAAGAGGCGTCCGAAAATAAAAATAAAAACGGGTAGATAATTGGAAAACCTGACGCCTGAAGACAAGCTAGAAGCATCTAAATTTTTTTATAGAACCGGCGATTTGGATCGTGCGGAATTCCTACTAAAATCCTCTTTAGAAGATACCGAAAGCCATGAGACCTACTTTTTTCTGGGTCTAATCGAAAACCAAAGAAGCAATTGGCAAAAAGGCCTGTACTATTTCTACCGTTCAGTAGAAGTGAATTCTGAATACGGGAATCCTTGCAACGAGATCGGGATCCTTTTACTTCGTATGGGAAGAGAAAGAGAATCCGTTTTTTGGCTGAAAAAATCACTTCGTTGTACTTTAAACGACGCACCTCATATTTCTCTTTTTAACCTGGCTACACTTTACAAGATCTGGAATCGCCCAGAAAGATCTTTGCAGTATCTGCATAAGGCAATTGTAATGAAGCCTGATTTTGAAGAAGCAAAACGCCTTAGAGAAGAGCTGAACTCGGCAATCTAAGAATGTCTAACGAAATTACAATTCGCCCTGCCAGGCCGGAAGATGCGGTCAGCGCTGTTCCCTTGATCTATAGTTCCGGGCCTGCTGCTTGGGACTATGTGTTCAATGAAGGGAAAATTTCTGCTCAGGATTTTCTGATCAAATCTTTCCAAGGAACCAAGAATACATTCAGCTATAAGAATCATTATTTGGCTGAGAAGAAGGGCGAGGTAGTAGGAAGTATTGTTATATTCCGTTCTGAGAACTTCTTCTTTCAAAATGCTGCTACTGCTGGAAATATTTTCAGGATTTATGGACTAAAAGCACCTAAGGTTGCGGTCCGCGGATTGAGTATGGAAGGAATGATCCAACCTCCTAAATCCGGAAGATTATACCTGGGCCATATCGCTGTTCCGGCCAAAGAAAGAAGACAGGGGATAGCGGAGAAGTTAATGAAATTTGCTGTTTCGACTTACCCAGCTTACGATAAAATTTCTTTGGATGTTTCTCAAGAGAATCCAAACGCCCAAGGTCTGTATAAAAAATTAGGATTCGAGATCATTGAATCCAGGAATTTTTCAGGACCAAAAGGTTTGGTTCCTAACCACTATTATATGGAAGCAAATCGCTCCTCCTTCTAAGCTCATTTATTCTTTCCCGATCTATAAACTGGAACGACAAATCGCTAGTTTCATAATATACTTTTCTTCCTTACTGATTAAAGGGAGAAAAGAATGGAATTTGCTCCGGAGATGTTGGAATACGCAACGCTGATTTCCTCTAAGGGACTCACAGGTTTTACCCAAGGAAGTATCCAGGAAAGAAGGGACGGTTATTCAGCGATCGGAGAACTTTTGGGAGAAGGTCCGCTCATGAGAGAAGTCCAGGACATCTCTATCCTTTCCAAAAATGGAAACGTATTCATAAAAAATTATATTCCAAAATCGGAACCTAAATCCAAAATTTTATATTTTCATGGTGGAGGATGGGTGGTTGGAAGATTAAAAGATTTCGATCCATTCGCTCGCAAACTTGCAGAGATCACCTCAAGTATTGTATCTTTAGTAGATTATAGATTAGCTCCTGAGTTTCCATTTCCTTTGCCATTAGAAGATGCATATTCTTCTTTGGAATGGATCTCTTCTCAGACTGAAAATATTTGGAAAAATCTTCCTTTGGTTGTGGCTGGTGATAGTGCAGGAGGAAATTTAGCTGCTTCTACCATTCTAAGAGCTAAAGAAACATCAGGTCCTAAAATCGATCTGCAAATCCTGATTTATCCAGTTACAGAAGCAATCTGTGATACAAATTCTTATAAAGAATTCGAATTAGGTCCTGGTCTTACTAAAAAGGATATGGAATGGTTTATTGACCAATATCTTCCTAATCGTCATACAAGATCTGATCGCCTAGCTTCTCCTTTATACCAAAAAGATTGGAAGGATCTTCCTCCTGCGATTGTGTTTATCGCTGACATTGATCCTTTACGAGACGATGGAAAACTATATGCAGAAAAATTAAAGGAAGCAGGAGTTTCTGTTCTATTCAAAGAATTCAAAGGTTATACTCATGGATTTTTTACAAAGGTAAATCTTCTCAAGGCTCCGGATGAAGGACTAAAAATGATCTCAGAAGAAATGGATCGTGTTTTCAAAAGAAAAGAGGTTTTACGTTAGTGAAAAGTGTTAGATTAGTAGAATTCGGATCCTCTTTACAATGGGAAGAAAAACAAGATCCAGAACCAAAAGATTCTGAAGTATTATTAGAAGTGATTTCCTGTGGGGTTTGTCATTCGGACCTTCATTTAAGAGATGGTTATTATAAGATTGGCGGAGAAGAAAAACTTTTTGTAAAAGATAGAGGAGTTAAACTCCCACTGACTCCTGGTCATGAAGTTGTAGGAAAAGTTTTAAAAGTAGGATCTAAGGTTCGTTCTGTTTCCGTAGGAGAAACAAAATTAGTATATCCTTGGATTGGTTGCGGTTCTTGCGAAGAATGTGGATCGGGAAATCCTCAACTTTGTTCTGCTCCTAAATCCTTGGGGATTTACCAAGATGGCGGTTATTCGGATCGTATCTTGGTCCCGGATGAAAAATGGCTTTTAGATATTTATGATCTTTCTCCTGAATACGCTTGCTCTTACGCATGCGCAGGACTTACGGCTTATGGAGCCTTGAAAAAAGCGCTTCCTCTCAAAAAAACAGATTCTTTGGTGATCATTGGAGCAGGCGGACTTGGTATGTTTGCTTCTCAACTAGTTCCACTTCTTACAGAATCAAAAGTGATCTTTTTAGATCTGGATGAATCTCGTTTGGAAAAACTAAAAGAGATTGGATTTTATACTGTTCCTTCTTCTCATCCTGATCCTGCATCTGAAGTAAAAAAGATCTCAGGTCCATTGGGAGTTTCTGCAGTTATCGATTTTGTGAATAATAGCGCTACTTCTACCCTGGGGTTTTCTCTTTTGAAAAAGAATGGGACTCTGATTGGAGTTGGGCTTTTTGGTGGAGAGTTAAAAATCCCCACTCCAATTCTTTCTCTCAGAAGTTTAACAATTCGTGGAAGTTATACAGGTTCTCCAAGTGAACTAAAAGAACTTCTGAACCTTGTGTCTGAAAAAAAGATCCGTCCTGTTCCTGTGCAGATCAGGAATTTAAGAGAAGCGGATTCTGCTTTGAATGATCTATCTTCTGGGAAAGTATTAGGAAGATTGGTATTATCCGGAAAATCGGTCTGATCTATTTTTGGAATTCTTTAGGAAGAGAAACATTTGGATTTTCTCCAGTTTCCAAAATTGAGATTTCTCTATTTGAAAAAACCAGTTTGAGGCCTTGCGAAGATTCAGATAAATATTCGCTTAATGTAGAAGAAACATTTCTAGCGATCTTATATTTTAGAAAAAGATGATCCTTTTTGCGGGCAAATAATTCTCCTACAGAATCTGCTGCGATCTGTAAAGAGGAGAGTGGTAATTCTTCTCCCGAATCGCTTAAAAAATAAAATTCTCCATCCTTCTCCCAAACTCTTATTAGGTTTAAAGGGTAACCGAATAATTCCAAATATCCGTTCTCTGAAAATTCTCCGTATTGATTGTCTATATAGATCCCGTCTTCTGCTTCTCTCAAATTTTTACGGAAATATTCCAGAATATCTTTTTGTTCGATCTTAGCTTCTCGGAAGATCCAATCTCCGTTAGGCAAAACCTTGATCTCGCTGTCTAAACGTCTTGCCATTATTCTTCTTCCCTTTCTCTGTAACGGAATGCCACTCCTTCTATAACTTTTGCGTCCTTCGCGATCTCAGCCATACTTGTAGTATAACCTTCTGTAGTACCTGTTTGGAAAATTGTAGGAGGAACGGGAACGAGTCCTACGTTTGCTAGATACATTCCGTCCATACCTCTATCAAAAAGTTCTTTCTTAATTTTTTCGTAATAGAACTTTTCTATTCTTCCATCTCCGAAGTTCCTAACAATCACTCTTCCATAAGTTTTGTAATTTCGACGCTTGGGCGGATGTTTCAGGATCTCTATTTGTTCCCAGCCAGGCTTATGAGAAATGAGTACAGTTTCTTTCTGGCTTCCTTCTTGGATAAATTCCACAGAAAAGCAGGAAACCAAGGTTAGACAGGATAGCGCCAGGATTCCCTTCCTAAGCTGAACATTTATTCCGGTCCTAAAGCGAGTTAAAATGGGGAGAATGGGCATTCCTCCCCATTCAAGGAGCGCACATTCCGGGGACAAGCGGTTTTTTTGCATAGCCAAAAGAGGGCTTTTCAGACTCGGATTTTTTTTATATACTCTCCCCGGATACTCGGTAAATTCTCGCGAAATTCGGAACCTCGTTTAAGCTGGTTCCTCCGGGCCACCGAAAACTCGTATGGAAGATATAGATCTCAAAAAACGCGCGAGAGAAAACGTTTTAAAAATAGGGTATTGTACTCTGGACGAGCTAGAAGAGAAGGTGAAAGCCTTCCGGGTGATGAACCAAAACGCTGCCAAGAAAAGATACCTTATTACTAGAGAACCTATCTCCGATTCATCCGGAAAAATTTTAGTTCCGAAGGCAGCAGAGATAGATATCTCCACTGCAAAATTACTCAGACGTCATTTTAAACCAACTAGCGAATTCAAAACTTTCCAACCTGACGAAGGTATCGTAATCATCTCCGACATGACTTCCGCTGAGGGTGTTTCCTTCACGATGGACATCGTTACTCAGATCATGAACTTGGGTGGCGGTGCTTACGAAGGATTTATAGATCGTGTGGATAGTTTCGGAGACTTCATCAATCTTCTCAAAAAGTCATTATTCCCTCGTCTCATCATTATCGGTTACATGCCCCAAGATAAGATCCAAGGCGAGTTATTGAACTTCGTTCGAGTAAAACGAGTGGATAACTATCTAAGAGCCATGGAGCTGACTCACACTGCATTTAAACCTCAGGCTTATTTTCCTAAGATCCGTCAGATTGAAATTTCCCAAGAAGATCCTAAATCTTGGGGACGTTTCGTTGTAGAGATCGTAAGAGAATATACTCGCCCTTATCTATTAGAAGAAGTTTAGGGCGGCTCTCGCTTCGCGAGAACAGGCTACTACGGGTTCGCGCATTCGCGCTCATCCGGCAAGCCGGACTACCGCCCTTCGTATCCTTTCCGCAGCGAAAAGCCTCTGTGACCTCAGTGTTCTTTGCGCGAACCAAAAAAGAAAAACAATTTCGCACCGAGATCGCGGAGCACACAGAGTTAAGAAAATTAACTTGTAACTTTTATTGTTTCAAGTAGTCTAAAAATATAAATCAAACGTAACCGACCAAAATAGGTTTAAGGATCCAAATGAGTAATATTTCCGAAACAGTACTTGTGACCGGAGCTTCCGGACATCTAGGGAAAATCGTCCTAGAAGAATTATTAAAAAAAGGCCATAACAAGATCATCGCTACAACTCGTAAGCCAGAAAGTTTAGAGAACTTTGCCAAAAGAGGAGTCACTATAAGAAAGGCAAGTTTTGATGATCCTGCAAGTCTTGTCACAGCATTCCAGGGTGCAGATAGGATCTTGATTATTAGCACTGATAATATTGGAAATCGGATCCCTGAACATAGCGCTGCAGTCGATGCGGCAGTTAAAGTAGGAGCAAAACGAATTCTTTATACTTCTCTCACGAAAGCTGACGAAATTCCAGTTACATTCGCTTTTGAACACGAAGGCACAGAAGAAAAGATCAAACAAAGCGGGCTTGCATACACAATTCTTCGTAATAATCTATATTCTGATTATCTAATTCCTAAACTTCAGCATGCAGTTGCGAGCGGCTCTATTTACGGTTCCGGTGGAGAAGGTTCCTGCGCCTATGTTTCTAGAACGGATTGTGCTAAGGCAGCAGCAGCTGCTTTACTTTCACAAGAATCAGGAAATAAAATTTTGGAGATTAGCGGACCAAAGGCTTGGACCTACGCAGAACTTGCAAAATTCACTTCTGAATTAACGGGTGTATCCGTTTCCTATGTGGATCTTCCCGCTGAAGAACTATCTAAAGTTTTGGTCGGAGCGGGAGTTCCAAAACCAATGGCAGATGCTCTCGCTTCTTTTGATGTATCTATCAGAGAAGGTTATGTGAAAGATGTGAATACATCCTTGAAAGATCTTATTGGAGAAGCTCTTCAGGATGTAACAGCATTACTAAAAGAAAATAAATCAGCTTTGGTATCGTAATATTAAAAATTGATTTTGAATGAATTGTAGGATCTCTAACAACATACTTAAATGTTTTGTCGGAGCTCCTACAAATGTTAAGGCCTCTTTTTTACCCGATCCACCCAAGTCAGATTAGAATTCAGAAAATAATTCGTAAACATTGCGATCGAGATCGCGACCAGGTCGCATAAAAGTCTTAACTCGAAATTCTGAGACATTCCTAAACGAGGTAAAATTTTATAAAATAGTAGTTGGAATATTCCCAACTGCACAAAAATCCCAAGTGCGCTTACTCCTGAGAATATGATAAATCCCCGGATCGCCGCCCATTTTTCGTATCTAGTTTCGTAAAATGTAAAGTAATTGTTCAGTATAAAATTACTGATAATAGAAAGTTCTATTCCGAAAAATACAGAGCTAGGAAAGATCGGTAGTATCCCGATACCTGTTTCCAGGTCTTTTACACCTAAGTTTTCGAATAAGATAAAACCTAAAAGATTCACTATTACTCCGCTTATTCCTACAAGAGAGTATAATAAAAATGTGGAAGAGATCCATTTGCCGAAACGTAGATCTAATACAGTCATTAAAAAACTTCTGGCGATTGAATTATTGATTTTTGTTTCTCCATGAAGTCTTGTGCGAAAATAGAATGGGACCTCTGCAATATTTAAGCCTTTCTCTGCTCTGCCTAAGATCTCGAGTAGGATCTTGAAACCGATTGGATTGATCTTGTACCCGTATTTAAAAAACACTTCTCTTTTGATCGCAAAAAATCCGCTCATAGGATCAGAGATCCTGATCGGAAGAAGAAATTTTGTAAAAGCATTCGCCGTCACACTTAAAAATTTACGTATAAAATTCCATTTTCCTGTGGAACCACCATTGGCATATCTGGTGCCCACTGCAACATCTGCACCCTCTTCCAGACTTTTTAACATTTGTGGCAGGACAGATTCGTCATGTTGTAGGTCGGAATCCATGACCAGAAAATTTTCACCTTCTGCGGCGCTCATCCCAGTTATAATTGCAGAAGAGAGTCCTTTTTCAGTCATTCTTCGGATCAGCTTTACTTTAGGATTTTGATCTTTTAGGTTTTCCACCACGGACCAAGTTTTGTCGGGGCTATTATCATCTATTACGATTATTTCATATTCTAAACCGTTAAAGGTTTTAGATACTCCTGAAATACATTTTTCTATATTTTCGGCTTCGTTGTATGTTGGTAACAATACAGATATCTTAGGTCTCATTTTTCCTTGCACAATTGGAGTTGGTATAGATATAAACTTGCTCTTCTTTTATTCTTATTTGGATTCATGAACACGGCCAATTCTTCTAAAGGAGAAGATCTAAAATTTCCTACTAAGATCCAAGGCGGATCTGGATCCACTCCATTCATCACATAATCTTTTCGAACAGCAAGAACTGCAGAGCAGGATTTGAATGGATCAAAGTTTTGGATCTTTGGCTGCATATTCTGGTCCAAAGATTCGATGTATTCATATCTTTCTAATGGATCTCTATAGGCGTAGGATACTGGAAGGTGAGGGATAGAGTCCCTATAAACATAAAGTTCTTTAATATCTTTATGAAAGTTTAGATAACGGACAAGTTCTATTGTGTTATTCTGGATAGTGAAAAAACAAAGAAGATCTAATAATAGAAAATTAACGATTAGAAATGAAAGTCTTCTTATGGACATTCTTCCTTTTTCAATTCCTCTCCAATATGCACAAAGAGGAGAGATCAAGATCAGCAATAGGGGGAGAATAGGGAGTAAAAATCTTTCTTCCTTATGAGGGATCGCAGAATGGACTACCAAAAACAGTACTGAGAATATGATAACAGGAACAAATTTGGAATATTCAGATTTCCAATCGAATCCTTTGTATTTGCCTATCAAAAACGGAAAAAGAGAAACTCCAAGTATTGCAGGTAGATATGCAAACCATGGAGAAGTCCCGTATTCAGCAGAATGTTGCAGATTATAAGAGATATAAGATCTTAAGGAAGAATGAAATGTTCCTCTAAAGATCAGATCTGGCAATCCTGTGATCAAAGCTAAAAGGGCCGAGAATATTAAAAATGCATAAATATCTTTGAAAGATTTACTTTTCCAAGATCTATATATGACCAATGAGAATAAAGCAAATGCACAAACTCCGACTTGAAACCTAAAAAGAGAGGCAATTGCCAAAAGACTTAAAGATATTCCTAATTGTTTCCATTCGCCTGATTTCCAATAGATAGAAGCGGAGAATACTGCTCCTAAAAGAAAAGGTGCAGACATGGATTCGATTAGAGCCCTTGTGGAAACCAAAGGCATTAAAAAATGAAGAGAAAGTAAGAATGTTCCTGATAAGGGAACCCAGGCTTGATAGTTATTTTTTGGATTTGTTTCTTCTGGATAAAGATATTTTAGGAATTTATAACCGATCCAGATCGAGATCCCGGAGAGTAATCCCAAGCAGGAGAACACAAATTTAATTTGGTATAACGGATCATCGAATCCAAATTTATAAGCTGTAGTAGCGAATAAACGAATAATTGAATCTGGAAGTAAAGAACGTATTTCTGGAACTGCTTGTACTGAGCTAATCAGAGATAATGACTCTGATTGAGCGGGAACCGAAAAGAACAGAATGTAATAATCATCTAAAGCGAGATATCCACTATTCAAAATTCCAGTCGCAACTCTAATCAGTATTCCCAATACAAGAAAGAGTTGGAACCATTTGGTCTCGACCTTAGCATTTAGCATAGGTGTATCTTTACTTCTTTTTGATTTCAAAAAGAACGCAGTATAATTACAGAACGATGAAACAATTTGTATCTAAGGTTTATGGAAAAATCCTGATCTGTAATGACTGATAAACCAATCTGCAAATTTTTGGCTGGCTTTTACTGACGAAGAATACGTCAGATGGTGAGGATCCATAAACTGTTGCTTGCGATCAAATAGATCACTCGCATCTAAAAATCCATACTTTGTTTCTGATATCTTTTCTAAAAATTTTACGTATCCGAAATACCATGGGCTATTTGAATAAACTAATTTTTCCTGAGGATTTTCAGGAGAATTAATAAGTAAAACCGGAATATTCCTTTCTGATAGATAACGGATCCCTTCGTTTAGATATTTCATTTGAGACCAAGAAACGAAGGATTTCTGTTTAGAAAGTAAAACTTTAGCGTTCTTGATCTTTTTGAATCTGTTCAAAACATTTTCTTCATCTTTCTCTCTGTAAATTCGTAGATCATAATCTTTATCATATTGGTCAGAAGACATAGATTCTAATCTAGAATCATCTAAGCCTGGTATCCGAATATAAGATATATTTTCTCTAAACTTTGACCTGCAGAAGTTTTGAGAGAGACGAATGCCGTAAGTTTCTTTTGTTCCAAAGATTCTGGGATCCACTTCCGAAGAAGATGTTGGTTTGTCTGATTTGAATTTGAGTTTTAGTGTTTCTAATTTTTCGGAAAAGGTTAAGCCTAGATAATACCAACCCTTTTTCTTGTAAGTTTTATCGAATAAGAGTTCTTCTTTGGGAGATGTTTTGAATATTTTCAGATTTGTTTCAGGGTTTTGGATAAATATACTATCTTTCCATTTGTTTCCTGAAATTTCACAATCTATCTCAAATTCAGGTTTTGCCCAACCTCTAAGATAAATTCCTTCTTTTGGGATAACTCCTGTATAATAATGATAAGAACGCCCCCATCTAAAACGATGCATATACCATGCCATCATCGGATCATAAAAGAAACTTCTGTATCGAACTCCATAAGAGATCAATTTAGATACAAATGATTCCAGCTGGAATTTATCTAAGTCGTAGATTTCTTTCCAATGATCTTCTAAAAAAAGATCTGGATATAATAATCTGTTCTGGTGTCTGATCCTTACTGATTCTTCGAAAAATCCTTTTTCATCGTATTCAATTCCTTTAGTAGTTTCTTTAAGAAATTCTAATTGGAAGTCTGCAGGATTGATCAGATAAACGACTACCTTTGGTTTTTTAGATACAATGTCTTCCTTATAATAATAGAAGTCGGAAGGAGTGAGAGAGGGATGGGAATAGAATTCTGTTCTGATCTTCTTCGCATCTGGGACAGTTTGGTTTACCTTATTTGAAAATACGTTGGGTAATATTGAATATAGAGCGATACTACTTCCTAAAAGTAGAATTCCATTCTCTTTTTCGGAAAAGCGGATCTCTTTTCTTTTTCTTAAAAAATTATACCAAGGAGAAGTATCCCATTCCATCTCATTCGGAACTGAAAAGAGTAAACTTTGGAATAAGAAACGATCTATAAATAAAAAGATAAGAGAGCAAGATACAAAGACTAATAAGACTTTAATTTTTCGACTCATTCGATTTTCCAATTCGTTGTCCAAATTGAAAAATTGTATTGGATCGTCTATTCCAGACTTAATTCCAATTATGAAATAGAAACTTTGGATTGTTGATGAATCGTAATATAATTATATGAAATCGTAATTAGGTATATAGAGTTTAAACGCGACAGGGATGCGAAGGGTGTTAATCACGAAGTGACGAGGGCGAATGCCCGAGCCCGTAGCAGCTCGGTCCTCGCAAAGCGAGGAGTCGCCCAGCAATTATTATACTCGATAGAATTCCATATTCTCCCGAAGCTGATCCGGAAGACTTCCTAACGTGTTTATATATTTTTTGTATCTGTTTTCCAACTCTGTAAATTTACGAGTTCGAATATTAACAAATCTGTTATTGATTTCACCGAAAGCAGGCATTTTGGAAACCTTCTCTCGGATCGTTCTTGCGAAAGGAATATGACGATAGAAAATTCCTCGGACGACTCGGTTTAATCTTTGCACACCTTCTGCTTCGTACTTGATCCAAAGCTGGTAATCGTTTGCAAAAATATCTCTTTCGTTCCGGAAACGTTTAAATTCAGCTGCTAACTTTTCTTTGATCTCTATAGAAAGGTCTTTGTTCTTTTTATAGAACTGAACATAGTCCATATAATCAGCAGTGATGGATGGATTTCCTACGTTATTCCATTCAGGTCCTAAGATTGTTTTACAAAGTTCCCAACGGAACGCTGCAAATGCATCTATCAATAGAGATTTAAGATCTCCTTGCACAAAAATAGGGAGAACGATCCTACCTCTACTTTCTTTAGAACCGGAACCTCTGTGGATAGAAAGTTCCTGCCACATCATGATCTTGCTGCCTATAGAAGGAACAATTACGAAATCAGGAATGATGGCTCTTTGGATAAATTCCTTATTGATCCCCATCTCAGGGTTATTATAGATCACCTCTCTATTGAAGACTGAGAAGTCCACTGCCATGATATCGTGGATGGTATCAGTGAGCATTTTTTTGGTAACATATGCCTTACCAAGAGGGATCTGAGAATGGTATTTGGTTAAGATCGGAAGATAAGTCGCCAAGGAACCTGTAGTGAGTCGAACGTTTGCCTCATACATCGCACCAAATTCGAACTTTAATCTTGCTTCCGGATTATCTATATCTGGAGGAAGATCGGATTCTTTTTTGAAAACTGCGTTTCGGTTGTCCATCTTGACCTTGTCAAAGAAGTTCTGACCGAGCTCGTCGAGAGAAGTAGGGCATTCTCTTTTATAAATTTTTTCCAACCATTCTGTTCCATAATGAATTGGAATATCAGAAACGGAAGTGATCGCGTCCTTGAATGTGGACATGAACACTAACTGAGAATCGTCCAACATTGTTTCATCAAAGAAACCGTATTTCAGCATTAGGTCTACTGGTTTAGGGACATTCTTATTTGAGTTAACGTATTTTTGGAAGCAGGCAGCGTAAATGTCGAAGTAGGTTTTTGTAATGGATCTTCTTAATTTACGAGTATCGTTATCTGAATCTAATGGGTTCTTTAATGATTTGAGTTTTACCATCATAGCGGAAAACTCTTTGATTGGGTCCCCACCCATGCCGGAAAATTGGATGATCGTAGATGCAGAATTCGCCAATTCTTTTCGAATTGCTGTCGCGTCTGCGGAACCATCCACAGAAATTCCGCTTCCATTCGATGCAGCTTTTGCTGTAGGATTAGAAGCTTCGAATTTTTTAGCAAGACCTGCTGTCTTTTCCAAAAACGGTTTAATATTGGGAGAAGGGCCTGGGATCGCTGATCCAAAAATTGCTTGATGTCCCGCGAGTGCTCTTTCTATCTTTTGAGAAACCACTTGTAAGATAGGAACCACGAACTCTGGAGGTGCAGTCGCGTATCCGTTTGCCGCCATGTCCAGGATCAGGAAGTATTTTTCAGTAAGACTTTCTACGCCGCCTAATAGAAGAGAGAAGTTTTCATCTAATTCTTCTAATATACTTTTTGCGTTTTCCGTAATATTGTTCTGAACTCTTCCGAGTTTGTCGCAGACATAGGAAACCATACTTGGATCAGGAGCGAATAATTGAGCGAGAAGATTTGGATCTGCTAAGATTACCTTACGAACAAAATTGAATTCTCCATCTTGGAATTCTATTTCTTCTGGGTAATATTTAACCAAAAGTTGAGAATGATCTTCTTCTACGTAATTTGCGGTCGGTCTTTCCGGAAGGATCCCGCCGTTATCGAAATAATGTTTTAAATTCTCACGAGCCAGTCGTAAGACTGGATCCACGATTTCTGAACTTGGATCTGCAATTGGTTGCCCAGGTTTGATATCCGGAAAAACACTTGGATTGAATTGATAATACAGAAGAGAAAGATTATCGTTTGTCTTTCCCATATCAGAAGCGATCTTTCTGAGTTGGTTTACTTTTTTGAAAGATTCAGTAATTTCTCTTAAAAGAGAACGACCCACCATAATCCCTAAAGAACTTCTGGCCGCGAGAGAACGACCCACAGTAGACGGGGACATAACATAAGTGGAGAGCACACAGTCTTGTTCTGCGACAATCGTAAAAGGATAACGGCCGCTGCCGAAAAGTGCGGATGCGCCAGGAGTTAAATTAGCTCCTGAAATTTTGAATAACTCCAATTTTCTGCCACCGGGAGCTTCTACTAAATAGCGTAAGGCTCCGCTATGTAATACGTTGAGAGAATTTGCGGCGCTTCCTTCCGGAAATAAAACCGTCCCGGCTTTGATTGTTACTTTTTGATTTGGTACGCTTGTATCTAATGCCATACGATCGCTGTTGGGGCAAATTAAGAAGAAAACTATCCTTCCCTAAGAATGG
This sequence comes from Leptospira koniambonensis, assembly GCF_004769555.1. Classification (NCBI taxonomy): domain Bacteria; kingdom Pseudomonadati; phylum Spirochaetota; class Leptospiria; order Leptospirales; family Leptospiraceae; genus Leptospira; species Leptospira koniambonensis. Next base: position 378,970 of record NZ_RQFY01000006.1, read on the forward strand.
AAACTCTTTTTTAAAGGATTCTCTAAAAAGGGCCTTGTGGGTAAGGCAAAAGATTTCCAAAGCTAAGCTGCCTATAGTCCTGCTTGACTCCTGCAGTTTCCGGGAAATAACCTCTTTAGAAAATGAAAAAAAGTAAAATCCTCTCCAACGCAAAATCCATCGGAATGCTTACCAATCAGAGCGCATACGGTTGGAAAGGTGACTATCATTTCCGAACCATCCAAAAAGAATACGGACTTAAAAAACTATTTTTGCCTGAACATGGACTTTTTGCAGAGCTACAAGACCAGGTCTCAGGAAGCGGACTTATCTACGATTTGGGAGAAACTCAAGTTCTGAATTTATATGGAGACAACGAAGAAAGTCTCGCTCCCGCGGAAGATATTCTATCCGACCTGGACACTCTGGTTATAGACATCAGAGATGTAGGCGCTCGTTATTATACATTCTTGACTACCGCTTTATATGCGATGCAAGCCGCGGATCGATTAGCCAAAAAAGGAAAACCAAGACCTCGCATATTAGTATCCAATGCAAAAAATCCAGCAGGCTCTAAGTTAGAAGGATCTCCCTTAGAAAAAAAGTTTTCATCATTCGTTGGGGTAGAAGGTACACTGCACCGACATGGCCTCTCTGCAGCGGGACTTTTAGAATATTATAAAGACAAATTTAATTTGGATCTGGAGCTTTATAGATTGGATCTATATCCAAAAAAGAGCTCTGAATTTTTGTGGGTCCCGCCTTCTCCTAATATTCCTGCTCAAACAACATGTTACGTATATGCCGGACTTTGTCTTTTAGAAGGAACAAATCTTTCAGAAGGAAGAGGAACTACTCGACCATTCGAAACATTCGGTGCGCCATATATCAATGATCTGGACAAATCTCTTCTGGAAAAATTACAAGAGAAACAGAAAGGAATTTTTAGACTCAGGCCGTTAAAGTTTATTCCAACCTTTCATAAATATGCAGGAAAAGTTTGTGGAGGTTATCAAATCTTATTAGATAAACCTAAAAAATTCCATAGCTTATTATTCGGATTATTGCTTATTCGCACATTGAGAGAATTTTATCCGGACAAGTTTGAATTCCTACAAGGACCTTATGAATTCAGATCAGATCTTCCTGCGATCCAACTTTTGGTGGGAGATCAATTTCTTCTGGATTATCTGGATGGAAAAAGATCCTACACAGAAATCGAAGATTATCTGGAAGATACGGAAAAGAAATGGAAGAAGGTTATGAAAAATTATAACTGAAAGAATGCCTTTGTAGGAATTCCAACACGATATTTATCAAAGTGGAAGTCTGGAAAACTCAGCCTTTAGTTTCTGCAAATCGCCCAAAAGATCATTCGGTGCTGGGCGAATATTTTTCGCTAATTGTAGAGCATTTTCAATCAGATCTAAGATCAGTTTTTTCTCAGTTATAGCCCTGATCTTAGGCATATGACTCCAATCCTTTTTGAATAAGGAAGCTTTTTCGTCTACGATTGCGACTATCTTGTTTAATGCTTGGATCTCTTCGTTCATAATATCTCAAAAATTAGGAATTTCTAAAGAAATGTTTTCGTCTTTTCTTAGAATTTCAGCATGAAATGATCTTTTTTTTCCGCCTTGGAAAACATTGGTAATATTATTTAAAATTGATTTTTCCTGAGTTTTACATTCAGGAGGAAGATTCGAAAGAAGTTTTGAAGAAATTTCATACCTGAAAAAATTTGTACTTCCTGGTTCTAAATTTTTAGAAGCCAGAGTCCAAGAATCCTCCAAACAATTTAGATCTCCACTTTTTATAAAAACTTTGATCTTATCTTCTACATTTGGAAAAGACAAATTTTCGTTTCCTTTATTTTTCAAAAAAAGAAAGAAGATCGGAAAATCCTTAGAATTTTCTTTGCTGGAAGAAAGGCGATAGCTCACTAAATGAGAGGAAATTTCCTTGGACTCAGTCTGACCTGAAAAGGCGAGAGGATTCAAAAGTTTAGCCACTACAGAGAAGATAAACAGTAATAGTATAACATCAAAAAACAGGATCAATTTGGAACGGTTATTTGATTTGCCTGAGTCCTTGCTCTTACGGAGGAAATCCTGGAATTCTTCCGGAGAGCGGGAATGGTAACCTTTACTCATTATAGATTTTCCTAGGCCCTTTTTCCATACATTACTTTCTCTTAGAAAAGATTGCAAGCATTCCACTGTAAATGGATTGATCGAATTTTTTGATCCAAGTATGTTCCTAAATCATTTGGTTGCATTGATTTTAAAAATCGTGCATACTTTAAGGCCCGAGGCAAATAACATGGAAATCGTAAAAGGAAAAGATGCCACCATTCTTTTCGATGGCAAGAAGTGTATTCATTCCAGAAATTGTGTGTTGAGTAGACCAGATGTATTCGTTCCGAATGTAGAAGGAGAATGGATCTATCCTGACAAAGCAAGTGTAGAAGAAATTAAATCTTTGGCTTTGAATTGTCCTTCTGGTGCGATCCGCTTTGAATCGAATGATCCTTCTTTTAAAGAAAAAGCTCCTCCTGTAAATGTTTTGAGAGTGAGAGAGAATGGGCCTCTTGCGATCCATGCGGATATTGAGTTAGAAGGTGAAGAAAAACAATATAGGCTTACACTTTGTAGATGTGGAGCTTCTACACATAAACCGTTTTGTGATGCGACCCATGTAAGTATTGGATTTACCGCAACCGGAGAACCGCAGGTCCAAGAATCTAAGGCTTTGCCTGTTCGAAATGGAATTCTAAATATTGATCCTACTAAAAACGGTCCATTGAAGGTGAGTGGAAATTTAGAAATTTGTTCTGGGACAGGAAAGGTAACAAATAGAACCACCGAAACTTACCTCTGTCGTTGTGGTGGTTCTTCTAATAAACCCTATTGTGATGGAACTCATCGCAAGATCAAATTTAAGACTGAGTAACTTATTCAGCAAATCTATCGTTTAAGGTAGCACATAAATGGGTCGCTTCCGCATCTGTGCCATATTCACAATAGCCTAGATACATAAAAGGATTCACGCTTAAGCTGGTATCAAAAACGGTCGGATCTTGGTAAGCAGCGCTCACAGTGAGTATATTCCCTGTTTGAGAATTTCTTCTAATTGCGCCGAATGCTCCCGGGTATTTTTGTTTGATCAGAACAAATACTGCTTGGACACAAGGATTTTCCACTCCTCCTCCAACTAACGGACTAAATGCATTACCCATTGCTAATAGATGTGCAGTTAGATCACCGTTTTGGTAAAGCTCAAGATCTGCTACTGTGGAGGCATTAATATGAGCCTGGCTATAAACAGTTGCTTTGACCGGTCCTCCAAAACCTAAAGGTGCATCTATGACGACCCAAGCATCTCCGGCAAACGGATCACCTGCTCCTAAACCATTCGTAAGAAATGTTTGGCTTTCTGTAAGAAAACTAGTAATCGGATAGAATCTAGTATTCGCCATTCTTGCGGTGAATTCGTCCGGTGAGTCCACATCAGGTAATGCGTCCCAATTCTGATCATCTATTGCTTGTATCCAACTGGCGAATAACGCGGATGTTTTTTCGCAGGCCTCTCCAGTTCCTGATCCTACTGCATCCGTGATCGCTTTAGCTCTCACGAAATCTGCTCTTTGTATAGCAGCGTATTCTGCATGAGTGCTTCCTTCTTGGTTCGCTTGGTTACATCCAATACTCGGAACTCCGTTAAGAGTTACTTCGTATCTATTCACATCACTTTTGTAAGTGGCCTCTGCGCAATGATCGCTTAAAGCTTGTGCGACCGCAAATCCCAGATAACCGCTAACATCATTCTTTTTACTTCCTTGGCATGCAAAAAAGAAAAGAAGAAGAGCAAGTGCCATTCTTTTCATCGAGCCCATAAATTTTTCTCCTGGCTTTTGTTGATTCGCCTTGGATCTTATAGCGCTCGTTATAAGAATGAAATCTTTATTCAAATTTCATATAACTATTGTTATGTGGCAATTATTCATATGAGAAGTGGTTTAATGAAGCTTAATTTTATGATATTTTTTCACGAGAAGCCGCAAAGAAGAGAATGAAGGTTTGCAAAAACTAAAACAAATATCTTCTTATCTTAGCGACTTGGCGAGAGAATCTTTCTGCTAAAAATTATAAGATTCGATCAATGTTCTGATCTTCTTTCGAATTCTACCTGCTGTAGGATATCCTTTACATAATTCTGCACAATAAAGAAGAACACTTTGAGAAAGTCTGACTGATTCTATTATATTTTCTCCTCTGGATAAGAAGAATGTTAGAATTCCTACAAGTAGATCACCTGTCCCCATTACTGCTAGTTTAGGTTCTTGGAATTCCCAAAAATATGAATTTCCTTCAGGGGTAAATAAAATGGAAACCGGTCCTTTTAAAAGTAAGTATGTTTGTTTCTCTTTTGCCCAAATATTCGCATCTTCTAATGCGGAATATTGGCTTATATATTTTTTACCAGTGATTGAAGACCATTCTCCTAAATGAGGAGTGAGAATTGTACGGGGGCCTATATATTTTTCATCTAAATACTTGAGTGCACCTGCATCAAAGATCAGAGTTGTTTCTTTAGAAAATGTTAGAGAAGGAAGATCGCTGGTAACAAGTCCGGGTCCGACACATACAACACTTGCCTTTTTCAAAAAAGGATAATCAGCAGATTTTTTAGAAGTTTCCAATTGGGAAATCATGAAAGAAGGATCTTTTTTCAGAACTTTCGCGAGTGTGTTTGCGGAAGGAGTGAGTATTTGTGAAATTCCTCCACCTAATTCTTGGAACGCAAGTGCAGAAGATAGAATTGCACCAGACATTCCTTCTGATCCACCCACGAATACTGCAGAACCGTTTTTGTATTTATGTGAATCTTTTTCTCTGGTAAGTTTGGAAATTAATTCTTCTTTATTTGCTCTTGGTAAAAGATATTTAGAAGTTTTGGATTCTTGGCGCAAAAATCCAATTGGATGAAATGATTTTCTGTCTTTAGATATGGGATAGAATACATTCTTGATCTTTGGAGATCCAATTTCTGCCAAAATATCTGTAGAGAATGGTATCTTTTCGTCAGGGGAATAGCCTGAAACTGCATCAATGCTCAGAACCAATAAAGAATTTTTTAGTCTTTCTTTGGTTGTATGGATCTCTGTAACAGCCTTTGAAATTTCTCCAGATAATGGATTTTTAAATCCAGTTCCTAAAAGAGAATCTACCAACACTTCTCCTGGATTTATAAGATCGCTCTTAAATTTTTCCAAAGGTAAATTTAGGATCTTTAGTTCTTCTGTTAGATTTTTATAATATTTTGTTTCTTCGGAAAAATTTCCTTCTTTGGAATATATCTCCACCTGCGTACCTTCCGCCCTTAAAAATTGGGCTAAGGCATATCCATCGCCTCCGTTATTTCCGGAACCGCAGAGTATGATTACTTTTTTTGCAGATTTGAAAATATCTTCCCAGGTTTTGAAGATAGAAAGTGCAGCGAATCCCATGAGTAAGGTCCCCGAAATTTTTCTATCTCGGATGGTTTGCTCGTCTAGGGTTTTTGCTTCTTCTTCGCTAAATAAAACCTGGAAATTAGGAGCTTGGCTCATTTTATTTCCATTTATGGATCTCTAAATAGCCGGATCTGATCTTCATGGAATAGATTTCATCATTTGTATCCATCCAAGTTTCTCTCCAAAGTCCGCGAGGAGGAGGGTAGTTGAGCCGGATATTATTCACATGATTTCCATCTTCGTCGTGAACCTGTAGTCTGATTGAATTCCCTTCTTCTACTTCCGTTTCCCAGATGAAAAAGTTATCATTGTTTAGGACCCAATATATTGTTTCAGAAGGATCTTGGATCTCTTTGATCGGAGTGATCCTTTTATCTTTAAGTTCGTATTTTAAGATCTTTCTATTTTTAAATCTTCCGGATTTGGTTTCGTAAAAACTAAAGGATCCGAGCACATATTCTCCATCTGGATGAGAGATGAAAGAATCCACATACCAAGTGTAGGCTTCTCCCTGGTTCAAAGAATCTTTGAAGTCGGAACCTTCTACCTTTTGTTTTAATTTTCCGGACTCGTCAAAAATGCTAAGTCTCATCACTCCATTTTGTCTATGGAAAACGAATAATAGATCGTTGTTCCCCGCTTCCATTCTTTCTACATAACCGAATGGAATGGAACCTCCCACACCATCGGCGTAGATTGTTTGGGAAAGTTTTCCGGAATCATTTATTTTTAAGATCACAGAAGGAACTGCTTCTTCTGCTTCCGTACGAAATTCTCCGGATTTTTTTGTATAAATGTTTTCAGCTACTTTGTCTGACTTAGCATCTTCTCTGGAAATTCTGGACTGAACAAATATATCATCTCCGTCCGAGACGGTAACGAGTCCTATTCTTCCTAATTTAATATTATAAGTTTTGACTTTGTCCTGTTTTTCTTTGGAGTTTCCGATCACAAACTTAAGATCTCCGTCAGAGTTGAATGCTTTGATCAATGATTGTTCAAAGTCAGGAACGTAAATCACTCCGGAAGCAACTGCAACTTGGTTTGGAACATTTGTAGGAACCCGATTGACTATACTAACTTGTAATTCTTTTAAATCTTTTCCTAATTTAACTCTTCCGTATAAATAGGGATTATAATCATCTACTCGGAATTTAGAACAAGCGCCTATCGCCAATATAAAACATAAGAAAAAAGGAAGGTATTTTTGGTTTGCCCGGGACATTTCGTTACCATCCTTCTTTTTAGTATATGAAAACAAGCAATTTCGCTCGTATCAAGAGGATGGCTCGGAACTGAGCGTATTTTTTACTTTACACTAGGGGTAGCCAAAAATATTTTGAATAGGTATCGGGAACCACCCAATGAATGTATGGGAAAACCTAAAAATTTCGGAGATAATCCGTTTTTGTAGGTTGTTTTTTCCTCTTTTTTGAGGCAAAACGAAGCGGTTCAGAGACTCTCTGTAAGGCCGGCATTGACAGTCAGTAAAGAAGTTATCGAAACGATCTTAGATCGAATCCTTCTCACTCCCGTCAAGCTGTATGCACTCATGGTTAGCCAAAGGCCAAACCATACGCTGATCGAGGTAGAGTTGGATCACCTCGAACACCCGTACGGTTCCGTCAGCCTTCTGGAATGTGAGCAAGTTTCCAGAAAACTGAATGAAGAGTTGGAGCAGATCTCAGCCGATCTGAACTATACTCTCAAGGTTTCTTCCGCTGGTGCGGAAAGAAAACTGGTGATTCCCGAGGATCTGGATAGATTCCGTGGAATACCGGTCCGACTCGTCTATAAGTTAGAAGGTTCGGGCGATAAAGAAGGAATCTTTAAGATTCTGGATAGGAAAGAAGACAAGATCTTTTTAGAACTGTTTTCCAAAAGGAAAACAAAAGGTTCTAAAAAAAAGGAAGTCATTCTGGAATTGAAGGATATACTGAAAGGAAATTTGTACGTAAGTATTTGATTATGGCAGTTAAGAAAAAAGAAGTCGAAGTCAATCTGTTGGAAGCGATCCAACAATTTTGTGCCGACAAGTCCCTAGACAGGGAAGCCGTGATGGGAGTCATTCGTGACTCTTTGATTACCGCGTACAAAAAGAAGTCGGGCATCGAAACTCTTGAAGAAGAGGAAAGTCCGATCAAGGTAGAATTTGCTTCCTCCGGAGAGGGAGAAAACGTAGTTATAATTGTATCCCGCAAAGTTGTGGAGTCTGCACCTGCAAACGGTTTGGAAATTTCCTTAGAAGACGCTAAGGCAGTTTATCCTAACGCAACTGAGGGAGAAGTCCTGGATTTTAGAGAAAAGCCGATGGAGCTTTCCAGGATTATTTCATCTCAAGCAAAACAAATGGTATTCCAACGTTTGAGAGATATGGAAAAAGAACTTCTGTATCAGGAATACAAAGCAAAAGAAGGCGAACTGACTCACGGATATTTCCAACGTTGGAAAAAAGACGCTATGTCCATTGATCTTGGTAAGGTCGAGGGAGTTATGCCTAAGCGTGAGCAAAACCCTGGTGAAAAATATCATAGCGGGGATCGTCTAAAAGCAATCATACAAAAAGTTGAACTTCGTCCAAGAGAACCGATCCCAGTAATCACTCTCTCTAGAGCATCTGCTGACTTTGTTCGTAAACTTTTCGAAATGGAAATCCCAGAGATCTACGATGGACTCGTAGAGATCGTAAACGTGGCTCGTCAACCTTCCATTCGTACTAAAGTAGTGGTTTATGCTACCAGAGGAGATATTGATCCTGTGGGAGCCTGCGTTGGTATGAAAGGGGTTCGTATCCAGTCCATCGTTAGGGAATTAGGAAACGAAAGAATAGATATCGTTCAATACTCTTCGGACCCGACAGAGTTTATCGCAAACGCGATCTCTCCGGCAAAACCTTACGATGTAAAGGCGGATTCCGTAGGTAGAGAAGCAATGGTAATCGTTCCAGAGGAACAATTATCTCTTGCAATCGGAATTAACGGTTCCAATGTAAAGTTGGCTTCACAGTTAACCGGATTTAGGATCGATATCAAAACAATAGCCCAGTATAACGAAGAGTTCTCTTCTCCGGAAGCAAGAGAGAGATTGGATAAACTATTCAGTCCTCCTGCACCAGTTGCCGAAGAAGACGAAGACGATGGAGCAACAGCTCTAGAAGATTTACCTGGACTTTCTACCCGCTTGATTGGCCTATTAAGGAGCGCAGGGATCAATAACGTCGAGACATTGATCGAGATCAGCCAGGACGACTTGGCAAAACTCTCCGGCATAGGACAGACTACTGCCGCACAAATTCTTAGGATATTGGCGGAATCAGTAGAGTGGGTGGAGGAGAGCTAATCTCTCAATTTGAGAGGTTGGGCTTAGGACCCGTTTTCAGTACATCGCGTACTTGACCAGGACATTATATGGAAGAAAAGAATAAATCAATCAAGGAAAAGCTCCAGGGCTCTGCTTCTGCTGACGCAAGCAAGAAGAAGAAGCTGGTTATCAAAAAGAAGCCGGACGAAAAAACGCCTTCTACTTCTGCAAAGAAAGAGGCCCCTACAGATCCAGCTCCAAGTAAACCGGCTGCTGCAGCTTCTTCCTCTCCAAGCACTCCTAAAAGTTCTACTCCTCCTAAAAAAGAACCTCTCTTTCCGGAACCAAGCACTCGCCAAGAGCCTCCGGTTCCAAGATCTGCTCCTCCTGAACATATTTTGGGAGAAGGTAGACCTCCATTCCAGAGAGAAGACAATAATATTATAGTATCTCGTCCTAATCAAAGACCGACTTACTCCAACCAAAACAGGGAAGGAGGAGAGTCCGGTGGCGGCAATTACCGCGGAAATCGTTCTGATGGAAATCAAGGCGGCGGATACCAAAACCGTGAAGGCGGCGGTGGTGGATATCGCGGAGGCCAGGGTGGCCAAGGCGGCGGATACCAAAACCGTGAAGGTGGCGGTGGTGGATATCGCGGAGGCCAGGGTGGTCAAGGCGGAGGATACCAAAACCGTGAAGGTGGCGGTGGTGGA
>NZ_RQFY01000008.1 GCF_004769555.1 Leptospira koniambonensis
ATAACCGCGGAATTTATCTCCTTGTTCAGGACCAAAAAAATCTACTTTTTGCTCTCCATATCCGCTCTTGCATCCGCCCTTTACACAGTAACGAGTTCCCATACGAGGGGGAGAACATTGATTGCACATCACAAAAAATATGCTCAAAAGTAATATCCAATTGAATAAAATCATCATATTTCTCATCGTATGACCTTCTGTAAATGCATCCGTTATGGGTTTTGGCCGCGCCCCTTCGGGTCAGGCCCTACGCTACAATCAGCGAAGCACCATTACTCTTTTGTTATTTATTACTTTCTCCTTCCGCTTTTTCTCTCATCTTTTCCAGAAAATCAGGAGGTGGGGCCTTCAAAGCTCCATTACATTTCGGACCGGTACAATTATGATGCCCGTCCCATTCTCCCTCTTGGACTCGGTCTGCTCCATTTGGACCATCATTAGGAAAAATCAATTTTCCATAACCATTGTATTTTCCGTCTACATGCATTCCTTCATAACGCACATAGGCTCGCGGCTCATGCCATTTCCCGTCCTTGTATTGCGCTGTATCGTACCCCACCTCAACGCCATAGCCTTCGTATCTACCGTCTTTAAAGCCTCCAGTGTATTTTCTATAATTGCTTGAATCATATCCAACACCTTGGCCATGACGCCTCCCGTTTTTCAGGTCCCCTACGTAATGGCTTCCTCTCCAATTAAGCATAGATCCTTTTCCATTCTCACAATTCCCTTCGTAACAAATCCATCCATTACTGAACGTACCCGCATATGTTTTTCCAGGTCTTGTTGTCAATACTCCTTTACCGTCTGGTTCTCCATTCTTGAACTCACCTTCATACTTCCAAGGGCAACTTTCCAATTCTTCTCTTGGCCAAGGACTCGTTGGTAAAAATTCCCATTTACCCTTGCCATGGAATTCGTAGTTCACAAATTCTCCTTCGTAGGTCTCTCCTTCTATGGAAGTATGGTGCTGTTCAAAGGTTCCCCTACCATTTAAAGAGCTATCATAGAATTCTCCCTTCCAGATTGCATAACCAACAAAGCCATCGCGAATTTTACTTTGACCAAAGTAATCAACCCTCGCTTCGCCATATCCTCTATAGCATCCACCCTTTACACAGTAACGAGTTCCCATACGATGTGTACATTGGCTACACATCACAAAAAATATGCTCAAAAGTAATACCCAATTGAATGAAATCATCATATTTCTCATTTCTATTCCTTCTTAATGTACTGGCACCCAACCGTTCTTAGGCGATTCCATCCAAGATGGCAAGGCAAATGGGTCTTTCTCATATCTAGGATCCGTTCCGGTAGGCTTTTTCTTATTCTCTTCGGAAATGTTATACACATCTTTGTTTAAGTAATCTTTAACGTCATTCCATGTAGCGCCTGATTTCCAAAGCTCTATAATTTTCGTAGCTGCTTGCGTAGCTGAGGTAGTCCCCGGTGCCACTGCTGGCGGAGTCTCATCCGGTCCTCCATGTTTTCCTCCATCCTGCAAATTGTAGTTCTGGATCATGATGAGTTCCCCTTTCTCATTTCTCATCGTATGACCTTCTGCAAATGCATCCGTTACCGTATGTAATATCTCTCCAACAATTTCAGCTTGTGCCACAGAGCTTAAACTAGAATCCGTTGCTCCAGCCCACAAATGCTTCAAGTTATCGGTGATATCAGATAATGCTTGCCCATTTGTTTGACCAGGTTTCGAAGCCATCGAGTGTTTCCATTGGTCATCTCCGAAATGCGACTTATAAGTATCTGTCCACTTTACAAGAACCCCTAATCCTAATTTCTCAAGGGCCAATATTAATGTGGACGGTATGAGACCGGCAGGGATATCAGGTTCCCGAATCCCTTTCCTTATGGCTTCTATTTCTTCTTTACTTACCGGGGGCGACTCCTGCTTCGCAGGACCGGGCTCTACGCTACAATCAGCGAAGCACCATTACTCTTTTGTTATTTATTACTTTATGATATTAAGATGGTGCATCGCCGGATTTTCGCTGCGATCCCTGTCGCTTTAGTATTTCGCTATTCTTCATTCACTCAAAAACTATCTTTGACGCTTTTCTCACGCAAAGACGCTAAGATCGCAAAGGGGTATTACGATATATTTCTCTTCTAAGTCTAATCATTCATTTTCAGCGGATTGTTGTTAAAAAAGTTACTTTATCTATGCAATGAACTTGTTTACTTTTTCCTAATGCATACTATACAAGCGACGGTTTTTGGGCGAGGACATTTATTGATTAGCGTCCTCTCCCCACTCTTCTTCTGAAGGAGGCTTTAAAGCCCCATTACATTTTGGTCCACTGCAATGATGTTTACCATCCCATTCTCCCTCTTGTATATCATCCTTCCCATCTGGACCATTGCCAGGAAAAATAAGCTTACCATATCCATTATATTTCCCATCCACAAACATTCCTTCATACCGAACATAAGGCTCTGGATCATGCCAT
>NZ_RQFY01000009.1 GCF_004769555.1 Leptospira koniambonensis
ACAGTAGCCAGTAGCTTTTATATGCGATTCTCATATCTTATTATCCTTTCTATTCTACTAGTGTACGGGAGCCCAACCATTATTTGGTCTTTCCATCCAGCTCGGAAGGGTCCAAGGAACGGATTCCGCTTTCTGATAATTCTGAACGCCGGTGATAGGTAATTGTTTTGGGGCGACTCCTGCTTCGCAGGACCGGGCTCTACGCTACAATCAGCGAAGCACCATATAAATTTTATCTAATTTAATAACTTCTGTTATCAACATGGTGCATCGCCGGATTTCCGCTGCGATCCCTGTCGCTTTAGTATTTCACTATTCTCCATTCACTCAAAACTATCTTTGATGTTTTTCTCACGCAAAGACGCGAAGACGCAAAGGGTATTACGATATATTTCTCTTCTAAGTCTAATCCTTCATTTTCAGCAGATCGTTGTTAAAAAAGTTACTTTATCTATGCAATAAACTTGTTTACCGTTTTCTAATGCATACTATACAAGCGACAGTTTTTGGGCGAGGACATTTATTGATTAGCGTCCTCTCCCCACTCTTCTTCAGAAGGAGGCTTTAAAGCTCCATTACATTTGGGTCCACTGCAATGATGTTTACCATCCCATTCTCCCTCTTGAACTCGATCCGTTCCATCCGGACCATCACCAGGAAAGATTAGCTTACCATATCCATTCATATATCCATCCACAAACATCCCTTCATACCGAACATAAGGCTCTGGATCATGCCAT